>CALGGN010000431.1 GCA_937915915.1 uncultured Selenomonas sp.
GGGAAATCATCTCCAGCATACCATTCCGCACATGAGGCAGAAATTCCTGCCTGTCGGGAATATAAGTTGCTACTTCGACCTCGCCGCAAGCCCCGATGCCTTGAAAGGTTGCGGCGGATATGTGGAGCTTTTGGCACACATCCTCCACCTGTGCGAGAATTTCCTCGCCCTTGTCGATGCGGATGTAAACCCGCTCCCCCATTTTTCTGTAATCCATTGCCATTTTCCCCCTTTTCAATCATCCAGCATGACATGACGATTGACATACTGCCCGTTGCGCAGTCCTCCGTCGTAGTCAATCGCTGCCGCCGGACAGCGGTGGAAGCAACCGAGGCATAGGGTACATTTTTCCTTAACCCATTTCGGCTTGCCCTCCTGCATGACAATGGCATCGAGGGGGCATTGTCTGGCGCACAGCCCGCAGCCGATACATTTCTCCCTGTCCAGCCGGAAGTTTTTCGTTTTGCGGATGCGGTTGTAATTCGCCTTGGCTGCCGCCGCCATGATGCCCGGCATCTGATCCGGTAGGCTGTGCCCCTTTTCGCGGCGCATTATCTGCTCTATAATGGCACGAGTCTCTGCCTCGCCGTTTTTTTCGGCGAGGCGGTTGCGTTGGGCATCTTTCAGGTAAAACATGGGGCTCCAATTATCGACAAAACGCGCCGCATACAAACTGTCGAAGGAGATCCCCACCTTGCCGAATTCCTTTTGCGCCGTGGATAAAATATTGCCGTAGTCGCAGCCGTAAGTGGCCACAAAGAAGCAGTAATGGTTGCTTCCTTCCAAATGTATCTCGGCTTTTGTCAGATAGTCCAGCAAGATTGCGGGCAGACCCTCCCAATAGGTTGGCATGACCACGCCGAAAATTTCCCCTTCCGGCACAGTCAGGGAATACTTCTCCTGCCGCACCAATTCTTTGAGCGGCACAATCTTTTCCCCGATTGCCTTGGCGATTTGTTCCGCCACGTATTTATTGGTGCCTGTGGCACTGAAATAGAGAATCACGCTGACACCTTCTTACAGACTATACACGCTGCTCCGATACATTTGCAGTCTTTCCTCGCCGTTGGTATCAAGGGTTTCCTGCAAGCGGCTGATCATAGCATCCTTGTCTTCCGGCACTTTGCCGTCAATGCGCACAGGCATGGTGACATGCTCGGCGCGGAAGATGGTGGGCACGGTCAGGCAGCGGATGAACTCCTGCATTTCCTCCATGCGTTCCCGCTCCGTGGCTTCGGCGAATTTACCTTCCGCCACATCACGGGAAAGCGGCGTATCGGGAAAGAGCGTCAGTTCCGAAGCATAAATCATGGCAGGTTTGAGCTGATTATAGAGCTTTGCCGTTTCCCGTGCATGGGACAGCCCCCAGCCATGGCCGCCAAGTCCGCCGAGGAAATTGGCAATCCAAGGCATCCCCGCCTCGTCCATTTTGCGGCACTCATTGAGTACATAATCGGCATGATAGCCCTTATTCATGCGGTCGAGGAGCTTATCATCGCCGCTTTCCACGCCGAAGTAGAAATAGCTGTAACCTTTTTGTGCCAGCTGTCTTACCTGTTCCACCGTCTTGTTTCTCAGATTATCCACACGGGCATAGCCGCCAATGGATTTTACCTGCGGCAGATAGCGGTAAATCATATCGGCTATTTGCAGCAAATCCCCCGTCTTACGGATAAAAGGGTCTGCCCCCTGCAGATAAATGCGGTCAAAGTTCCAGCCGGACTGCGCCAGTTCTTTAATATCTTCTTCGATTTCCTCCATCGGTGACAGCATAAAAGGACTGTCCTTATAAAAAGTGCAGAACTCACAGCTGGCATGACTACAGCCGGAAGTTATCTGCAAGAAGCCATCTGCGGCTTCATAGGGAGGACGATTGATACCACTCGAAAAATGCATACTTACTTAACACTCCTCCTAAAATCAATGCACCAATTATCGTTCATGATAAAACTCTATAATCTCGCCGGCCTTGCCCTGTACGAAGGCAATCCGCAAAGGATAGGGAATTTCACAGGGAACCACAATGTCTATCGGCATCATCGTAACCGGCAGCCCTTCTTCCGCACAGGCAGCCACACACTCATCGACCTTGTCTGTGTAAAGGGCAATATGGTCAACCTGCCCAGGTCTGCGCCCCGGCTCGGCATTGGCAAACAATTCAATTACGCCATTCCCCGTGTCCAGCATGGCTCCGGCCTCAACACCTTCGCCCCAGCTGCGCAAACGCTTCATGCCCAGCACATTGCAATAAAATTCAATCACACTATCCATCTCAGCCTTGCCGCAGCAACGCAGTGCGGCATG
>CALGGN010000432.1 GCA_937915915.1 uncultured Selenomonas sp.
ACGCTCTTCCGATCTCAGCCTCAACGGCGCGCACCTTGGAAATGACCTGCTTCATCTCACCGTCATACGCTCCCGCATTCATGAACACCGCACCGCCGATGCTGCCCGGAATGCCCACGGCAAACTCCATGCCGGACAGTCCATGATCCGCCGCAAAATGCGATACATCCTTTAAGAGTGCGCCTGCACCCGCAACGATGCAATCCCCCTCCTGACGTATCTCCGAAAAGGGGCCGTTGAACTTGAGCACCGCTCCGCGGATTCCCTTGTCACGCACCAGCACATTCGATCCATTGCCGAGAATGGTAAAGGGAATTCCGTACTGCCGGAGCAGCCGAAGAACCGCCATGACATCCTCCCTCGTGGAGGGAAAAATCAAATAATCCGCCGGCCCACCGATCCGAAAGGTCGTATGTCCACGCATGGGCTCCTCCACCATCAGCTGTTCCGGACGCAATACCTTGCGAAGCTCCGCCACAAAGGATTCATTTATCACAATCGAAAACCTCTCTTTAATTCTCTTATTCCCCACCGCTGCTCAATCCCGGCCCCGCCTCTGCGAGCCGCTCAAAGCCCTGCTGCCGCAGTGCCTCGTATGCCACGACTGCCACGGCATTGGACAGATTCAGCGAGCGTGCGTCTGCAATCATCGGTATGCGCACACAGGACTCCCAATGCTCTTGCAGGATGCTTTCGGGTATCCCCGCCGTTTCCTTCCCGAACACTAGGATATCCTCCGGGCCGTAAGCAGTTTCCGAATAGGGGCGCGGCGCCTTCGTGGAGCAATAATGGAAATCATGTCCATGATAAAGCGCCAATACCTCATCAAAATTCTCATGATAATGTACCCTGACCAGATGCCAGTAATCCAGGCCCGCACGTTTCAAATACCTGTCGTCCGTCGAAAACCCCAAGGGCTTCACCAAGTGCAGCTCCATCCCCGTTGCCGCGCAAAGCCTCGCGATATTCCCCGTATTCCCCGGGATCTCCGGCTCAATCAATACAATATGCAAATGCAGCACTCCCGCAAATCCAAAACTTCCGAAAAAAATCAAACAAGGTCATTATAACGCAATCACTCAAATTTTGCCAGCAGCAAAAATTCTTGTCTCACAAGCCCTGCTCCATCAGTACCTTCTCCTGCCAGTCCGTGATGTTCCTGATGCCTGCCTCATAGGAGAAATTGATGCCCAGCGCGTGGACCGTCTGCCCCTTTGCCTGAGCCGGACGGAGGTACTTTTCCGCGTATTTCTGCACGTCGATCTGTCGCACAGCCTCCGCCGCTGTCTTGTCCAGCTTGAACTCGATGATATAAAGATGCTGCTCCGTATCCAGCACACCGTCGATCCGCCCGATATTCGTCGTGACCTCCGCCTGCATCTCCATGCCGCACATACGGAAGATGGTGTAGACAATGGACTGGTAATACTTCTCCTGCTTCACCTGGATATCATAACTCAGCCCTGCGAAAAACTCCCGCAGAAGCTCCATCATCTGCTCCGTGTCGCCTGTTCCGGCGGCACGACCCAATTCGAATACATAGGCATATGGATCTGTGTCTTGATTGTACGCTGTCAGCAGTCCGGTTTCGAATGACGAACGGACCTCTCCATTGGGGAATCGCAAACGATAATAACTCATCCCACCTTGCATATCTTCCCTATCCAGCGTCAAATAACCTGTCTGAAGCATGAGCTGCATCACACGCAAGGGCTGTACCCTGGGGTCCGCCAACTCTGCCAGATTGAAGGTTGCCAAAGACTCATCCGTCAGGCTCGCCCCTACCACGTCCGTCAACATCATGTTCTTGTACGTCATGAGCTTCATCAAAAAAGTCGGCGTGCCCGTCTCAAACCAATAATTACGGAATTTGGCCTTATTGTAAAAAAATTTGCCGATGGAGACCGGGTTATAGACGCTTTCACATCCCACAGCGAAACAGAAACCATCGTACCAGTTCTTGAGCTCTGACAGCAATCCCGCCCTGTCCATGACACGGTTCCACCTGTCCCGCCTTCCTTCCCGCACCACCTCTTCCAGATGCTCGGCAAAATTCTCTTCCAGTTCCGCCTGCGTGTAGCCGAACATCGTCGCGTAATCCTCATGCATGCTGATGTCCGTCAAATTGTTCAGCTTGCTGAAAATGGAAACCTTCGCAAACTTCGTGACACCTGTCAGGAACACAAAACGCAGCAGTGCCTCCGATCCCTTGATGGTCTGATAAAAAGATTCCAGAGCCGCACGGAAGATTTCCGCATCCCCCGCATCCTCTACATGACCAATGATGGGCTTGTCATACTCATCAATCAGAAGCACCACGCCACAGTCATATTTCTTATACAACTTGCGGATGATATCGTCAAGCATATCCGCCGCCGATCCGCCCTCTGCCGATATCCCATATTCCTCGGCCGTATACCGGAGCGCTCTCTGCAGGCCGCTCTCCATCAGCTCTACCGTGCTGTTGTCATACCGCCCGAAGTCGATATGGATGACCGGATGCACCGGCCAGTCGTAGTCCGTCCCTGTAAGATACAATCCTTCAAAAAGCTCCCGCCTCCCCCGGAAAATGGCCTCAATGGTCGAAACGGCCAGGCTCTTGCCAAAACGCCGCGGGCGGGCGCAGAAGAACTGGCCTCCCTTGTCCTGCAGAAGTCTGTAGATATAGCTTGTTTTATCAACATACAAGCAACCATTGTCTCTCAGCTTGGAAAACGTATAGATCGATGTCGCAATCTCCTTCATGACCAAACACCTCTGCAACTTGTTTATCCCTATTTCTTCTGTCTCCCTTCCTCCGCTGCCGCAAACAGGTTGACGCCGATGAGGTTGATATTGCGGAACTGCATGAGGATATCATTGATCTCGTGCTCCCCGCTGCGGCTGTTCTCCTCGTAGGCAAGGGTGAAGACCTCCCTCGCCACAAGCTCGTTTTGCGCCTTGGAAAGCGATGGGATAGGCTTATAGTATTTCTCGATGCAGCTTTTCCGTATTTCCGAGGTGATGATGTAGCGGCGCACTTCCTGATAAACCCGCTCCACCTGCTTGCGGGCTTCCTCCAGAATTTCCACCGCCTTCTGCGTCAGTTCCTCGGCATCCGAGGCCTCCGCATGCGTGTCCTCCAGATATTTGCGGAACTCCATGAGCTCCACGTTCATGCAGGTATAGGTGCTTTTCTCCGATTTGTTCAGGAACTTCACCTTATGGAAGGAAAGATCCAATCCTGTTCCCCGCGCCTTGCTGTTGATGAAATTCAGCAGCGCCCGATTGGTCGGCACCAAGCGATCCAGGGAATTCGTAATCGGGCGAAGTCTCTCGTGCAATTCCTTTTCCGTCATACCGAATCCCTCCCTGAACAAAAAAAGCTGCCGCTATGCGGCAGCTCAGGCAAATCTTACTTAATGACCATAACAGGCACAGGAGATTCCTCCACGACCTTCTGGCTCACACTGCCAATCAACGCTCCCTTGAAAAGCCCCAGCCCGCGGCTTCCCATGACAATCATGTCGCTCTTTTCCGACTCGGCCACCCGCAGGATCGCCTTTGCGATATTGCCCGTCTCCACATGCTTCGCGGCGCGGATATCCTCCGGCAGCTTTTCCCAAATGCGGTCAAATACGATATGGCTTGGGATATCCTTGTTGATATTGCTCGCGACATAGACAAAATCCATCTCTGCCTTGCATTTCTCCGCCAAAAAAATCGCCTCATCCACGGCCTTGCATCCGTTGACCGAGCCATCCACAGGAACCAGAATCTTTTTTATCGTGCTCACAGAAATCCCTCCTCACGCTCTCATTTTCCTTCTATATCGAATAATTCGCTATCCAAGCGGAAAATCCTTTTTCATTGAAGAAGGTTTTTCAAGGAAATCCAAGTCATTTTATCGATACTCCGCGGCCAGCTGCTTGAACAGCGGCAGGGAACGCTCGATAGTTTCCGTTTTGATGCAGTAGGCAACACGGAAATAGCCGGGACATCCGAAATCAGCGCCGGGAACCAGCAGCAGATCGTATTTCTTCGCGCGCTCGCAGAACGCATAGTCATCTTCTTCCAATGCCTTTGGGAAGAGATAGAACGCGCCCTGCGGCTTCACGCAGTCAAAGCCCGCGTCAATCAGCCCCTGATAGAGCATCTGCCCATTCCTTGCATAGGTGCTGATGTCGGAGGGCTTCCCCGCACAGCGCGCCACCACAAGCTGCCAAAGGGACGGCGCATTCACATGGGTGAGCACCCGCGCCGCGCCTGCAACTGCCCCGTAGATCCTGCCGAAATCCTCCACCTCATCCGGCACGACGATATAGCCGATGCGCTCCCCCGGCAGGGAAAAGGACTTGCTGTAGGAATAGCAGACCAAGGTATTCTCATAATACTTCGTCACATAGGGAACTTCATAGCCTTCATAGGCAATCTCCCGGTATGGCTCATCGGAAATGATGAAAATCGGATGCCCGTATTCCTTCGATTTCTTCCGTAAAATATCCGCAAGACGCCGGATGGTCTGCTCCGAATAGACTGCGCCGCTCGGGTTGTTCGGAGAGTTCACGATGACCGCCTTGGTCTTCGCATGGACGAGCCCCTCAAAGGCCGTGAAATTGATCTGGAAATCCTCCGGCTGCGCGGGAACCACCACAAGGCTTGCGCCGACGGATTCCACGAAGCAGCGGTATTCCGGGAAAAAGGGTGCGAATGCGATGAACTCATCTCCCGGCTCCGCCAATGCCTTGAAACTGATCGTAATTGCCGCCGCCGCACCTGCCGTGAGAAAGAGATTCTTGCCCGCGAACTTCGTTCCGAACCGTGCGTTGATGCTCCCGGCCAGTGTCTCGCGCACTTCCGGATTTCCCGGTGCTACGGTATAGCCGTGCACCGCGCTCGGCTCCATCTCCCGCAAAATGTCAATGGCCGCCTGCTTCACGAATTCCGGCGTGGGGACATTAGGATTCCCCAGACTGAAATCAAAGATGTTCTCCTCCCCGACCTCGGCCGCACGTTTGCGCCCGAACTCGAAAATCGTGCGGATCGTGGATTTCTTCGTCCCCAGCTCATACATCTTCTCTGAAACCATTCCCATCACTGTCCCTTTCTTATGCTTTTCATACAGTCTCAATTCGGATCGAATTTCTGCTCCACACGCTCCAAGATACGATCCCGCAGTCCTTTGGAAGCCGCAAAATAATCATGCACCGCCTGTCGATCCTGCGTTCCGATCGCATCAATGACCTCGCCCAGGATGCCTTGCAGCTCCCGCAAATGCGCGGAAATCGCCTCGCCGTTCGTCATGCAGATATCCGCCCACATATCCGCGTTGGAGGACGCGATGCGCGTCGTATCCTTGAAACCGCCCCCAATGAGCTTGATGCATGATTCCAGATCGTCCTCGCGGCGCTCCAAGAGCGTCACCAGTGCAGCCGCTGCCACATGCGGCACATGGCTGATCACAGAGGCGCAAAGATCATGCTTCGCGAGATCCAGTGTCATGAAATTCGCGCGGATATGCCGCAGCACGCTCATGAGCTTTTCATGCGCTTCCTTCGGCGCGCCTGTGTCCTCCACGATCACATAGGCCTTGTTCACAAACAGGTCTTTGTCCGCTGCTGCGACGCCGCTTTTCTCGCGTCCCGTCATGGGATGCCCTGCGATATAGAAGATATCGGGCGGCAAAAGCTCTTTGAGCTGCCGGAAAATATACTGCTTCGTACTGCCCGCATCCGTGATGATGCATCCCCTTTTCAAAAAGGGAAGGATTTTTTTTACCATCGGCACGATCTGCAGGACAGGCGGGCTCAGGAATACGATATCCGCATCCCCGACTACCTCCTCTATATCCGGGGACGCAACATCCACCGCGCCCCGTTCCATGGCGAGATCCATGGAGGCCTGCGTCCTGCAAAGCCCTGTGATATGGATATCATCGCCCATGGCATCCTTGAGCGCGAGTCCCAGAGAACCGCCGATCAGCCCCACGCCGATGATGGCGAAATTGACCCGGCTCATAATGCCCTGCCCATGATCTTTGCAATTTCCGAAATCTCGCGCATGACAACCTCAAAGTTTTTCGGCTTCAAGGACTGATCTCCGTCCGAAAGCGCGATCTCGGGATGCGGATGCACCTCGATGATGAGCCCATCCGCGCCTGCCGCCACTGCTGCGCGCGCCATCGGACGCACCATTTGCCAGCGACCTGTTCCATGGCTTGGATCCACGAGGACAGGCAGGTGGGAAAGCTCTTTCACTGCCGCAACCGCGCTGAGATCCAGTGTATTGCGCGTAAAGGTCTCATAGGTGCGGATGCCGCGCTCGCAGAGAATCACATTTTCATTTCCGCCGGCCATGATGTACTCCGCTGCATTCAGCCACTCACTGATGGTAGCGGACAGCCCGCGTTTCAAAAGCACCGGCTTCTTCACTTTTCCCAACGCCTTGAGCATCTGGAAGTTCTGCATATTGCGTGCGCCCACCTGAAAGACATCCGCATAGGTTCCGACCAGATCGATATCATCGTGATCCACGATCTCCGTAATGACCTTCAGCCCGAATTCATCCGCCACGGTACGAAGCATCTTCAGGCCCTGATCCTCCAGACCCTGAAAATCGTAGGGGGATGTGCGGGGCTTGAACGCACCGCCGCGCAAGAACTGCGCGCCTGCCTGCTTCACGCACTGAGCCGCCTCGCGGAGCTGCTCCACGCTCTCCACCGAGCAGGGACCCGCCATGATGACCAGACGGTCTCCCCCGATTTTCACGCCCCCCACGTCAATGACGGAATCCGCCGGATGGAAATCCCGGCTCACCAGCTTGTATTTCTCTGTGATGCGGACGGTTTTCTCCACGCCCTCCATCATGTTCATCTCAAGATTGGCAATCTTCTTCTTATCCCCGATGACACCGACGATGGTGCGATCCTCGCCCTCGGAAAGATGGAAGCGCAGTCCAGCGCGTTCCAGCTTTGCCTGCACGCCCTCAATGTTTTCTTTTGTCGCATTCGGCCCCATAACTATAATCATTCCCAAAACCTCCCAGAACTAGGAACTGTCACAAAAACCACCATAACCTTTTTAGCAGTTTTCCGGCAGTTTGTCAACACAGCTGATGAGAAATCAAACGCTGTCTCCGCTCTCAGTTTTTTGCCCTATTCCCTGCAGCTCCTCGATTTTTTTGCGCAGTTCCATCTCGCTGAGCGCCATCAGGAATTCGATGCCGTAAATAATGGCAGTGACTATGAATTTGAACCAGATGAACAGCGCAAAGAGCCCGAAGAGGGAGCCATAGGCGATTCCCATGCTCGGTATCAGCAGCATGCACCAGCTGTAGACAGCCGTGATCCCAAGCCAGACCACTGTGACCAACAGCGCCGTCAAAGCCGCCTGATGAAAGGCTGGCGTATAGGAATGAGGCGCAAAGATGTAGAAGGCTGTCAGCCAGACGATGAGCACCGCAAAGGGAACCACGAATCTCAAAACATCCCACAAAGCCAGAAAAGCAGATGGCAATCCAAAGGTTTCATCCATATAGTAGACCACGGTATTGCCAAAAACCGGCAAGCCGAGGGACAGAAAGATGGCAATCATCAAGCCAAAAGTGAAGATCACGCCTTTCGCATGGATCAAAAGATTATGCTTGAAATCCTTCGCCAAATCCTCGGTTCGGGCATAGTCCAGACTGTCCGTTGCCCGCGTCAATATCTCCAGTCCCTGAACGAAGCTATACATGGAAAACAGTCCCGTCACCCACATCCAAAGCGTGCTGCGAGAGGCCACAACACGCCGGATGTCCGCAATGAGCGGCCCCGCCATGCGATCCGGCAGATAGTAAGCCACCATGCCATAAAGCGCATCGATCTGCGAAGCCATGACGAACAGCATGAGATTGACCAGAAACACCAGAAACGGGAGGAATCCCAAAAGAAAATAATACGTTGTCCCGGAGGCCATATCAAACCAGCTGCTGATGCTGTGATAGCCCGATAGCCGCTGATAAAAGAACACTGCGGTCTGCCACATCGGGGAAAGCCTGCGCAATGCCTTTTGCACCAACTTGTCCATGTCCGCACCTCGCTATCCCTTCACACCGGCATCCACAGAAATGATCCGGAACTGCTCCACGTCCACAAGTCCCATATCCGTCAGCTTCAGGGCAGGAATCACCGGAAGGCTCAAAAATGCCAAGGTGAGGAAGGGATCGTATTGCTGGTTCACCCCCAGCTCATAGGCCTTGTCACGCATACGGTCAATGGTATCCGCCGCCTGCTCCGCAGGAAGATTGCTCATAAGCCCCGCAATGGGCAAAGGCAGCTCGCCCGCGACCATCCCATCTGCAATGATGACTTCTCCGCCTCCGATCCTGCGGATCTCCTCCGCCGCGGCAAGCATGTCCTCGTCATTGGTCCCGATGATGATCAGATTGTGGGAATCATGCCCGACGGTGGAGGCGATTGCTCCCCGCTTCAGGCCAAAGCCCTTGACCAATCCGATGGCATGGAACCCTGTCGCATGGTGACGCTCGAATACCGCGAGCTTCAGGATATCCCGCTCCGTATCCGCTACCGCGCACCCGTTTTCCACAGGAACCTCCATCTCCAAATGCTCCGTCACGATCTGGTGCGGAATGAGCCCGATGACATGCGCCCGCTTCTCCCGCAGGGGCAGCTTGAAATCCTCCTTGCTGATCTTGGGAAGATTCACGGAATGAAGAATGAGCTGGGCATTGAGCGCCATGGCCTCGGTTTCCTTCACTGCCTTCTTGATCTCCCGGACGCCATGTTCCTTCGTATAGACCAGAGCGCCCTCCTTGTAAACGCGCGACGGAACCCAGAACTGCAAGTCGTCATAGACGGCAAAATCCGCCCACGCCCCCGGCGACAAGGTTCCCAGATCGCGCAGGCCATAGTACCTTGCGGCATTGATGGTCGCCATCTGGATGGCCGTTTCCATCGGCACGCCCAGCGAAATGGCCTTTCGCACCATATAGTTCAAGTCTCCCATGTCCAGGAGATCCGCAGGGTGCCTGTCATCCGTGCAGAAACAGCAATAAGCCGACGCAGCCGGCGTGATGGCGGGCAAAAGGGCATTGAGATTCTGCGCGGCAGAACCCTCACGGATGAACAGATAGATGCCCGCCCGCAAACGTGCCAGCGCCTCCTCCGCCGTCACGCATTCGTGATCGGAATGGATGCCCGCCGCCGCATACGCCATAAGTTCCTTTCCCATCAGCGCGGGCGCATGCCCGTCCACGCGAAAGCGCACGCCCCTCCCGTCCTGCGAGTCCGTGAACAGCTCCAGCTTGTCCATCAGCGAGGACTCCTGCATCAGGACGCCCGGCACATTCATGACCTCCGCAAGGCCAAAGACTCTCGGATGATTCTTGATCGTCGCCAGATCCGATGCATGGAGGACGGTGCCGGAATGCTCCAGCTCGGTGGAAGGAACGCAGGACGGCAGCATAAAATAGGCGCGGATCGGCAAATTTTCCGTTGCATTCAGCATATAGCTGATCCCGTGCAGCCCTGCCACATTCGCGATTTCATGGGGATCCGCCACCACCGTCGTCGTCCCGTTCCGCACGACCGCCTTCGCAAATTCCTGCGGGCTCAGCATGGAGCTTTCGATATGCAGATGCGCATTGATAAATCCCGGCACGAGATATTTCCCTGTGCAGTCACAAACCTCTGCTCCGTCGTATTCGCCGATTCCCGCAACCCGTCCCTCCACGATGGCAAGATCGCCCCGCAGGAACTCCCCCGTATGAGAGATGAAGATATCGGCATTTTTCATGACGAGATCCGCCTTGCGCTGTCCCAGCGCCGTTTCAATCAAATGCGTCCTGTTTCTCATAGCCCCTACCTCATGCAATCCCAAAAGGGACTGCTCAAAGAACAGTCCCCTTTCGTTTCATTCATTGTTTCAAAAGCCCATGATTTCTCATGGCCGATTTGAGCTGCTCCAGATGCGCAGGCTCCATCTCCGTCAGCGGCATTCTGAGCGGCCCTGCCGCATAGCCCATCAGGTTCATCGCCGTCTTGACGGGAATCGGATTGACCTCGCAGAACAGCGCATCGATGAGATCCGCGTAGTCAATCTGCAACTTCGAGGCCGCTTCTATCTTCCCTTCGAAATAGAGCTGGCAGATCACATGCGTATCCTTCGGCGCCACGTTGGAAAGCACGGAAATGACACCTTTCCCGCCCAAGGAAAGAATCGGCACGATCTGGTCATCATTCCCCGAATACACATCGAGATTCTCCCCGCATGCATGACGCAGCCGCAGAATCGAGGAAAGATCCCCGTTTGCCTCCTTGACCGCCGTGATGCGCGGGTGCTTCGCAAGCTCCACATAGGTCGGAACCTTGATCGACACTCCCGTGCGTGACGGCACATCATAGAGGATCAGCGGGATCTCCACGCTGTCCGCGATCATCGTATAATGACGGATCAAGCCGTTCTGCGTACACTTATTGTAATAGGGCGTCACAACCAGCAAGGCATCTGCTCCCACACTCTCCGCATATCGTGAAAGCTCGATGGCGTAGGAAGTCTCGTTGGAGCCTGTTCCCGCAATGACCGGGACGCGCTTGCCGACCTTTTCCACTGCATATTTGATTGCCGCACGGTGCTCCTCATCCGACATCGCCGCGGACTCTCCCGTTGTGCCCGTGATGACAATCGCATCCGTGCCGTTTGCGATCTGGTCCTCAATGATGCGTCCCAGCTCTTCAAAATGAATGCCTGCCTCCGTAAACGGCGTGATGATTGCAACGCCTGCTCCCTTGAAGATTGTGCCCTTCATCTCGAAACCTCCTCCTAATATCCAATTTTTCCCTATTCCACCACAGAAATCAAGCGGCCGAACAATTGCCTCTGCTCCTTCAGCTTTTCCTCATTCCCAAAGACACAGAGATAATTCTGCTTCATGCAGGCATCCACCAGTTCCGCCAAGGCGCGGATGTCCTCCTGTCCCGTGGAAAGGATCTGATCCCTGCTCCGCTGGCGATCCGCATAGCTCACATTGCGGATATAGCACTCCGCAGCCGCGCATCCCTTCATTTTCGGCGTAAGCGGAGCGTCCACATGGCTCATGGTGCCGATGATGTACTTGTCCATTTCCCTGTCCGAAATCTCAAACGCCCGAAGGAACTCCGCCGTTCCGTTGAACACATCCAGCGTCTCGGACAGCCTTGGATCGCGGTATGACCCGAAATACATGAACCCGCTGCGCTGGAAATTGGTGAAAGCCCCATATGCTCCGCCCTGCACACGGATTTGCGCCCAAAAGTACTCATAGCGCAGAATCGTCTCCAGAACCTGAAGCGCACCCGTATAGGAATAACCCAGCTTCACATAGTTCGCCGCCTTGCCGACATACTGTACGCGGCTGGAGGAAAGCATTCCCTCATTGCGCGCCCCGCAATCATATCGATACTCCTGCTCCGGGTACTCCTGCTCCGGCAGCTTATCTAGAACACTTGCGAGTTCACCGCAGAAATCATCGTAAACCGCCTGTGTCGAGGTAATGCTGACCAATAAACCCCTGCGGTTCAGAAGCTTCGGCAGGATTTCACGGAACACCGCTTGCATCTTCTCATAGTTTCCATCGAAATCCGCAAGAAAATCCTTCAAAAAACGATAGTAATCGATCGTCCCCGCATCATTATAGCGCCCCGCCTTCGACAAATAGCCCGACAGACGGGATGCCACGACACTGTGTGCCGAGCGTTGCAAGCTCATTTCGAATTCTACGGCTTCCTGCTCGATGAGTTCCTTGCAGAATACAGGCTCCAGCTCTTCAGCCGCCATTGGCTTGAGCGTTCCCGGATTGACCAGCGGAGCGGGTTTCTTCTCCATGTCCGCGCGGATATTGTACCATTGCTTCGGCATCTCTTCTTCTGTCAGATATGTCTTGTACGGGATCGTGTTAACATCTTTTGCCATTTTCTGTTCCTCCTTTGAACAATCTTTCCGCGACGTGCTCTCCGTTCGCGGCCTGTTGTTTGCAGTCGGGGCGAAAAAAAACTCTCGTCCCAGAAATACTGCTGGGACAAGAGTTTGGAACTCCTGCGGTGCCACCCGGCTTGACAGGTTTGACCCTGTCCACTCACTGCGTACCAACATACGCGTCATTTGTTTACGAAGTTTATTCTCCGTCTCCCATACTCGGAACCGCGTCGTTCCTTTCAGGTCGCCCTCATGAGCCCATTCAGAACCGCCTTTACATGCCGCGCTCTCACCGCCCGCGGCTCGCTCTTATGCAAGCATCGGAACCTACTCACTCTCATTCATAGGTTTGCCGTATTGAATTAATTAGGAGTGTAGCACCTGTAATGTTGTGTGTCA
>CALGGN010000433.1 GCA_937915915.1 uncultured Selenomonas sp.
TTGTTGTCATACTCTCAATCTGCCCCATCGTTTTTTCGTATGCCGCTTTGGTATCCTCGTACTGTTTCACCAACTCGTCATAGCGTTTTTGGTATTCGTTTTGGTCTTGGGCAACGGAAGCGTTCTTCCGAATGGCATTCTTTGCCATTTCCGATACCACTTGCATTTCCCTTGCCAGATTGTCGCGCTCGGTTGCCAAATCCTCCATGTTGCAGATTTCTGCCTGCACCATCTTGATGTTGGCGAGAATTTCGTTCCTGCTCTCGAACAACCGATTAAATGCTGTGACGAATGCCGCTTTTATCTCATCCTCCGTCAGATGCGGCGTTTCGCATTTCTTGCCTTGAAATTTGTGGTTGCATTGCCAGATGACCCTGCGATATTTATCGTTGGAATGCCAGACTTTGGAGCCAAACCATGAACCGCAGTCCCCGCATTTGATTCGATTTGAGAATATACTTACTCCGCTGTACTTTCCCCTTCCCTTCCTCCGTCTGGCGATTTCGGTCTGCACCAAGTCAAAAGTTTCAGGGGAAATAATTGCTTCATGATTTCCCGTCACATAATACTGCGGAATCTGCCCTCGATTCTTGACTTGTTTCTTCGTCAGGAAATCCTCGATATAGGTTTTCTGCAGGAGCGCGTCACCCTTCATTTTCTCGGAGGTCAAGATGCTGTTTACCGTGGTCGGACACCATCTATCTTTTCCTCCCGGAGTCTTTATCTGCCTCTTTGTCAGTTCGTTGGCAATGGCTTGATAGGAAAGCCCGCTCATGAAGAGTTTGTAAATCAGACGCACGATTTCCGCTTCTTCGTCATTGATTGCAAGATTCCCGTCTGCACCTCTTTCATAACCAAGCAAATGGGTAAAAGGTACGCATACTTTTCCGTCGGCAAAACTTTTCCTTTTGCCCCATTTGACATTCTCCGAAATACTCCGGCTCTCCTCCTGAGCTAGGCTACTGAGAATTGTTATCAATAATTCGCCCTTGCTGTCCATTGTCCAAATGGACTCTTTCTCGAAGTAACATTCCACCCCGGCGGCCTTGAGTTTCCTTATGTTTGTTAGGCTATCAACCGTGTTTCTACAAAAACGGGATAATGATTTTGCGAGTATAAGATTTATTTTTCCGTCCAAGGCATCCTTTATCATTCGGTTAAATCCGGTGCGTTTTTTGGTGGATGTACCGGAAATGCCTTCGTCTGCGTACATACCAACAAACTCCCAATCCTCACGGCTTTTGATGTAATTCGTGTAATAATTCACCTGCGCCTCGTAGCTGGTGAGCTGTTCGTCCCGGTCTGTGCTGACCCTGGCGTAGGCGGCCACTTTTCGCTTGACTGTCGGATTTCCGCATTGCGCCATCATCGGCGATATAGTGGCGGGTATGGTCAGAATTTCCTTCGCCATTGGCTACCTTCCTTTCTTAGGGCTGAAATGCTTCTTGCGTTTGTTCCATGGGATATTTTTCTCCATCCCGTCCTTGAAACGAACCGTCAATGTTCTGCCCAACCCTGCTGTGATAAACTCCACATCATCGGCATCATTACCTATCCCTTTGTCAATATCGTTCTGCCACAGGATGCCATTCTTTCGCCCTTCGCAGGATTTGCCCGTGCTGCAAATCCAGTAATGTTCCGTATCTCCGTTCAGATAGTGCCTTGTTTGCCTGACATAATTCTTGCCGCACACTTCGCAGCGAATTTTTCCCGTCCATTGGCTGAATTGCGTTGGTGGTTTTCTGGTTTTGCTATCTTCCCTGACATAAATCGGAGCGTCGATTTCCTTTCCGTCGGTCAAACGAAATGTAAGTTTCTCCGGCAGGACGATTATTTTTTCAACACGCTCCAAGAAAATCTCCTCGTCAAATTCCTCCATGCCAAGAACCGCATTACACTGCGCTATCAATTCTGTCTCCCAAAGGAATCTTCCTACATTACAAATAGATTTTTTGCTTTTTCTGCCGGGATAACTTCCGTAGCATATCCATTGAACGGGCTTGTTCCCGTTTGCTCGTTCTTCCCTCGAATCGTGATGGTACACGCTGTGGCATTTTCCGCATTCCAGCTTTTGAGTAAAGCAAGTGGTAGGAATTATCCCATAGGCAAAAATCCCCAATTCACCACGCCGTTTTATCTCCGCTTGCACTTGGTCGAAAACATCTCTGTCAACGATTGGCTCATGATGATTTTTAACAAGGTACTGCGGTAATTCGCCCTTGTTCCATCTCAATTTTTTGGTAAAAGGGTCTGTCACCCTGAATTATTCATATTTCCCACAAATCAAGCAAAAACAGCAAACTTTTCATTAG
>CALGGN010000434.1 GCA_937915915.1 uncultured Selenomonas sp.
AAGCTTACCGGACACCTTCGGTGTCCACACGCCCTTACACGAAATCTAAGCTCCTGCTTCGCCTGCGGCTTGCACTCGCTAAGATTTCATAGTAGAATTGACGGAGAATGTGGAGGCGTGTGAGGTAACAGCGCTCGTGGAGAGGGAAAACGCCATGCCTCAAAAAATGCCAATTTTGAGGTCTCAATGCAAGCAAACATCAAAAAACGCACTTTTTGATGTTTGGGGAGGTGTGCTTATGTCCTACGAACCATTAACATCCATATTCTACAAGCGCCCGGAGGACTGGGAGCAAGAATACCAAATCCGCTTCCGGAATCCCTTTGCCCGGCATCTTCCTGTGTCCATCCATCAGTACGGGCGTAAAATTCAACATCAAGTTTTTTATTGCTATACCGAAGATGCAGCCGTGCTGCAGGAACAAATCATGTCAGTTTTCAACGACTTTCAACATATACTCCGCAGCATCCCCCGCGTTGGTATAGAACAGTTCGTCAATGCCTGTTTGATAAACGAAATAAAATCCAGCAATGATATTGAAGGAGTACACAGTACACGGAAGGAAATACGTTCCGCCTTTATCGCAGCGCCAAATGAGCGGATTCGGCTCCGACTGGGAGGAATCGTAAACAAATATATCAAAATCGTCCGCGGAGACTCCTTGTCTTTCAATTCCTGCGAGGATATCCGCTCCTTTTTTGATGAATTTCTGGCAGATGAGATCAGGAAGAACAATCCAACGCTGCTTCCGGACGGCAGGATTTTTCGGTCGTCTTCGGTGGACGTTGTAACATCTACACAAAAAATCATCCATCGCGGCATCTACCCGGAAGAAAAAATCATCCAATATATGAGCCTCGCTTTGGAGATACTCCACGATACGACAATCCCGTACTTGAATCGCATTGCCATATTCCATTTTCTATTTGGATATATCCATCCATTCTACGACGGCAACGGACGCATGTCGCGATTTATGACTTCATACTTTTTATCGAAATATCTGCATCCAACCATTGCCCTACAGCTTTCTATCATAATCAAGAAACAACGAAACAGCTATTACAAGCTCTTCTCGAACACTGAATCCGACAGCAACAAAGGAGATTTGACACCGTTCATTCTCGGAACTCTCCGCCTGATCCATACAGCAATCTTCCATACAGAAAAAACACTAAAAAAGAAACTGGATACCTATAGATCGTATCAAAAAAAGATTCTCGCGCTCAACATCGAGGATCAGACAATGAGCAGCATATACGACATTCTTCTGCAAGCCGCCATCTTTTCCGATATAGGCGCAACGATCTCTGAAATTCAGGGGACATTGCAAAAATCTGAAAATACGATTATATCCCGCATGAAGAAAATACCTCCCGAATGGTTGAGATGTATAAAAACATCCAGGCCGTATCATTATAAACTTGTTCTCTCAACGCTCGATGATAATTGAAGGGGGCACAAGTAGAAAATTCCTATAACGAAGAAGTTTCATATATAAAGGAAGAAGCGAAATGACACTTTCAACGCGGGCGCAGGACAATCTCATCCGCTGGATGTTTGCGGCGGGCATGTACTTTCTCAGCCTCATTGCCTTTTATATCAATATCGGGGAGGATATGGGCGCGAAGTACTTCATGCCCATCCTGCCGGTAATCATGCTTGGATTGGTCGCGATGCAGGCAGGGAACCGCATGCACCTTTTCCGGAAGGAATACTTGCCGAATCTCCTTTCGGGGCTTGCGTGGTGCTCCGCCTTTCCGCTGCTCTACGCCTGGACCTATGAAAAGGTATGGTTCATGTCCCTCATCTGCTTCGACTTCGTGATCGGCACGAGCATCTTCCTTGCCCTTTCCAGTCTGGAGGGGCTGCTCATGCGCACCAATCAGATCAAACTGTCCGCCGTGCTCATGGCGTTTTTGAACCTCGTCTGCATGGCAATCCCCTTCGTGCAGTATGTCTATTACTGCATGGTCTGGCACTGTCTCACGCCCGCCTCCCTCATGGCGCTCTATCTCACGAACTGGCGGGAAAGCATCGACTTTCTGGAGGCAAATATCGGTCCCCTGTACCTCGCGCTCATGGCGGTGGTCATCGCCTTTTTGCTCTACCGGGCCTACCGCATCCACTGCCTGTTCGGGCAGCATCTCCTGCAGGGACGGGGCGATCTGCTGCATGAAAGCGCCCTGATCCTCGTGCTGGGCGGCGCTGTCGGCTCCCTCATCTGGTATGTGCCCCAAAGCTCCATTGCCGAGCAGTGGAAGGATGTCACGACCTATGTGGAGCAGACGCAGGAATACGAGACGAACCATGCGGACCGCTATGCGACCCTGAACATCGATGCTTCGGAAACCCTTCCGAACGAGGTTCCGGGCACGGTCATCGTCGTAATCGGCGAGTCCGCCTCGCGCAACTACATGAAGGTCTTTACGCCCGACTTCCAGTATGACGACACGCCCTGGCTCAGCCAGCAGGCAGCGGAAAATCCCGATTTTCTCTTTTTCCGCAATGTCTATGCCTCCTGGACGCAGACCGTCCCCACCCTGCAGCGCGCGCTCACGGAGCAGAGCCAGTACAACGAGAAGGAGTTCTATGAGTCCGCCTCCATCATCGACGTGGCGAAAAAGGCCGGCTATGAGACGTGGTGGTTCAGCAATCAGGGACGCTACGGACAGTTCGACAGCGCCATCACGATGGTCGCGAAGACTGCCGACCATTCGGAATGGACGGATGATTCCTTCGAGTACTCGGATAAATACGACAGCTCGCTGCTGCAATATCTGGCCAAGGTGGATCCGAAAAAGAACAATTTCATCGTCCTGCATACCATGGGAAGCCACATCTATTACAACAACCGCTATCCTGCGGAATTCAACAAATGGAAAACAGAGGATGGCACCGGCATGGCGACGGCAACGCCCTCCTATGCCAACAGCATCCTCTACACGGACTATATCCTGTCCCAGATCTTCGATTATGCGAAAAAAAATCTGAATCTCACCGCCATGCTCTACTTTTCCGACCATGGCGAGAATCTCCAGATTTCTCATAATCCCGATGTATTCAGTTTCGATATGGTGCGCATCCCGATGTTCCTCTACCTTTCTCCCGCCTATCAGGAGAAGATGCCGCGGCAGACGGCGGCGCTGCGCCGTCATCGCGGCCGCTACTTCACGAACGACATGCTTTACGATACCGTCTGCGGTCTCCTGAATGCCCCCTCCGCCCGCTATAACGCGGATCAGGATTTCACCTCCGACGGCTATGGCTTCACCCGGCAGGCGCTCACCACCATGCTCGGCCAGCGGAGCCTCATCGAGGACCCCGCCGGAGAGCAGGAGGATTTCTTTTAAGAAAACACGGATTATTTTGCCTGCAGCAGCGTCTTCACCTGTTCCCACGCCAGCTGCTCGACGGCTTCCTTCAGCTTCCTGCAGTGTTCCTGCTCTTCCTCCGGCAGGCTGTATTCCTCCAGGGAGCCAAGAATGAACCTCATGCTGTCATAGTCGAAGCAGGAAGCCACCTCCCGCATGGAGCTGTAGGCTTCCGCAAGCGCTTCCTCTGAAATCGGTTTTTTCCCGCCGCCGTCCTTTCCGGCGCTGGTCTTCATCAAGAGCGGCGCAAGATGGGTCAGATAGCTGCGGTACGTTTCCATGAGCTGCGGCGTAAGTGCCAGTATCTCATCGACATAGCCGGAATTCCCCGCGTCTTCCAGCCGCTTTGCCCTGTTGGACAGCTTGCCGGCTCCGATGATTTTTGCCGAGCTTTTGAGCGCATGCACTTTCGTGGTATAGTTCTCCCAGTCCTCTGCTTGGAAATACCCCTCGATTTCCGCCGCCCCCGGCACGATCGCCTCCGCAAAAATCCGCAGCGAGTCCAGGTACAGCTCCACGGAACCGCAATTCTTCAAGCCGCTCGAAACATCCAGCTCCTTCACCTCGCGGAGCCATGCAGGCATCTCTGCCAACGAGATGCCATCCGATGCGGAGCCGCCCGCAGGCGTGCCCGAGGCATCCCTGCTTTTCAGCATGACCTTTTCCTTGGGCAGGTACTCGATGACCATGCGCTCCAGACGGGAGCTGTCAATGGGCTTCGTCAGATAGTCATGGAACCCCTCTTTGATATAGAGCTCCCTTGCCCCCGAGATTGCGTTGGCCGTCAGCGAAATCACGGGGGTATTTGCATTGACGCAGTCCGCCATTTTCTTCATCTCGCGGAGCGTTTCGACGCCATCCATGACCGGCATGCGGTGATCCAGGAAAATGATGTCGTATTTCTTTTCCTTCACCATGTGCAGGCATTCCTCGCCGCCCTCCGCAGTATCGATCCGCACCTCGGTCTGCTTCAGAAGACCCCGGATGACCGCCAGATTCATGCTGTTGTCATCCACGACAAGGATCCTGGCCTCCGGCGCGGTGAACTGCTCTTGATAGGTCTGTCGCCGCGCATTTCGGTATTCCTCCGCGAAATCCCCCATCGGATTCTCGTCAACGACCCCCTGCTCCACCTCAAAGGAAAAGGTCGAGCCTTCCCCGTAAACGCTTTCTACTGTCAGGGAGGAGTCCATCATACGCAGAAGCTGCAGCGTGATGTTCATGCCAAGCCCCGTGCCCTCAATGGAGCGGTTCCTCTCTTCCTCGATGCGTTCAAATGCGCTGAAAAGCTTCGCCTGATCCTCCTGCTTGATGCCGATGCCCGTATCCGCCACGCTCACGCGCAGCAGGATTGTATGCTCATCCTTCGGCGAAAAGTCCACCGTGAAGGTCACGCTTCCCTTTTCCGTATACTTGACGGCATTCGTCAGAATGTTCGTCACCACCTGTTTGATGCGTACCTCGTCGCCGAACAGGACGCGCGGAAGGTCCGGGGAAGTCTTCACAAAGAACCCCAAGCCCTTCGCCTCCGCACGCTGCGTGATCATATTCACCAGATCGTTCAGCACGGAGCTCAGCTCATATTCCACGGGGATGATATCCATCTTCCCCGCCTCGATTTTGGAGAGATCCAGCACATCATTGATGATGTGCAGCAGATTGTTCCCCGCATGGCGGATGTTTTCCGCATACTCCAGAATCTGCGTTTCTCCGCCCTCCCGCAGGATCATTTCGTCCATGCCCAGAATCGCATGGATCGGCGTGCGGATCTCATGGGACATGTTGGAAAGGAACCGGGATTTTGCGGCATTGGCAGCCTTTGCCTCCTCGGCAGAGATCTGAAGCTCCTGATTCTTCTCGATCAAATTCTGCGTCATGGCATCGATGAAATTGGACATCCGCTCCGTGATGGGAAGCACTTTCACCGCCGCAGGCTTGAAAAATTTTCCGCTGTCCATGGGGACGGGATCGCCCTCGCGCATGCCGACCGCCACCATCGCACTGTGCAGGAAGCCGCCCTGACCGTGATAGCAGTAAATTTCCCCCAGCCCGTTGATGAGTCCCACCGGCCGATGGAACCGATTGTAGTATGCCAATTCATCCACGGCATGATTGCCCAGAAACATGATACGGTTGATACACATGGACAGAAAGATGCAATCGGGCGCAAACTGCCGCATCCCCTCGCTGGCCCTCCACGTTTCCCCCAGGATTTCGCTAGGGTGCCCGTAGGAAAGCTGGAACTTCTCCCCCTCCTGTATATCTCCCGCGAAATACAGTCGGTTTTCCTCATCGAAACCGGACGGGATCCGCGCGAGACGCGTCCCGTTGCGCTCGAACAGCATGGGGAACTCACAGACATTGGCCATGAACCACTCGTTCAGCTCAATGCCCAAATACTTCTGGAAAATATTTGCCGCCGGCACGCCGTCGATGCCCGCCACGATATGCCGCTCCGATACGCCGCTGACCTGCATGACAGGGCCCAGCGGACGCCAGCTCAGCAGGGCATTCGCATGGACCTGCAGTTCCTTGCCGCAATAGATGGCAAGCACCATGCCGCGTGCATGCGCCCTTTTTCCCAGCACATAGTGAAAGCCCTGATCCTCCTGGGACCAGATCGGAACCGAATGGCAGCAGCGCTCGTCGCTCATGTCCGTACTGCGGGCAACGGCCCCGAAAAACAGGATATCCTCATTCCCTTCGGACACGTTTTCCAGAACCTCCGTCAAGGGAATGGATGCCCCGCCATAGAACACACCAACGCATTTCACGTCCGGCATGGCGCGGAGCGCCTGAGCGAGATCCGCCCCGACGCTCGCAAAGTCCGTGTCATCATACTCCAGCACCGTGACCTCTGAGGTCTCCAGCAGGCTGACCGTGAAAAGGAACACATGATCCTCATGCTGCCGTCCGTTCCCATCCCATCCATAGAAGGTCGATGCGCCAAAGAAGCTGCATTTCGGAAGGATACGCCTGGCGCATATAGAAGCCGCCTCTGCCTCCCAGGCTGACACATTCACCGTAAACATGGACAGCGCGCAGCTGTTTGCTCTGCTGTATTCCGGCATCTGCCGGATCTCCTGAAAGATCAGCTCCAATTCATCGAGCTGGCTTGCCTGGTATTCCTTGACAATCATGCGAGCGGCCTCCTACAAAAACACTACGGATTCCCGCTGGGAGGAAACACCGATCCCTTCAGCGTTTCCTCGAAAATCCTGCCTGCAAAACCTGAAAGAAACTCTTCCTATTCTATTTTACACGAAACGCCCCTGCTTGCACAAGAGAAAGTCGCAGGAATCTTCCTTTCCGTCATCCCTGCACCCCGCTCCCGTCGAACACGGGCACATATTCCTCGGAGGCCGCCCGGCGTTCCTGGATGTAGCAATGCGTAAACCCCAGCTCGGCCGCGTGCTCCACCACCGACTCATACTCAAAGGTGGTGAGCCTGCGGTTGATTTTTTTATGCTCCCCCGCCCGATACATCGGCGTGTACTGGCTCATCAGGCTCAAATAAATGCGTTCCCCGAACGTGTCCCAAAGCCAGTCCAGAAGCTCCATGCTTTCCCGCCGATGGCCCGGAAGCACCAGATGGCGCACGAGGACACCGCGCCTGAGACCGCCTGATGAATCCAGCTGCACAGGCCCCGCCTGCTCCACCATGCGGCAGATGGCTTGAGATGCCGCCTCAAAATAATCCGGCGCCCCCGAATACTCCCCCGCGCTCTCCTGCCACCAATACTTCAAGTCCGGCAGGAAAACATCCACCGCGCCTTTTAGGAGATCCACCGTCTCCACCGTCTCATACCCGTTGGAATTATAGACCACGGGAAGCGAAAATCCGCTCTTCTTTGCCGTGGAAAGCGCCGTCAGGATCTGCGGCACATAATGCGTGGGTGTCACCAGATCCAGCGTTGCCGCCCCGCGCTCCTGCTGCTCCATGAAAATCGCCGCCAGCCGTTCCATCGAAATCTCCACGCCTTTCCCCTCATGGCTGATCTCGTGATTCTGGCAGAAGCAGCAGCGCAGATTGCAATGCGAGAAAAACACCGTGCCGGCGCCTTTCTCTCCGGTCAGGCAAGGCTCTTCCCAAGGATGCAGGGAGACCAGCGCCACCCGCACAGCCTCTCCCGCTCCGCAAAAGCCCCTCTGCCGCCTCCGATCCACCCCGCACCGCCGCGGGCACAATTCGCATTTCCGCATCAAGTCAATCAATCGCATATCACCTCAGAAGCCCCTTCGTTCGGCAATGGCATGTCCATAAGCGAAGCGTTGATATTTTGCGTCAAGAAATTTTTATAGTGAACGCAATAAATCGTATCAATTAGCCTTCCCCTTGAGGGGAAGGTGGCGCGCGAAGCGCGACGGATGAGGTGTTAAGACGTAGCGACAAACATAAGCGCAACACTGTTGCCACCTCACCCACCGCCTACGGCGGTCCCCCCTCCCCTCAAGGGGAGGGCAAGGAGATGCTGTGGCGAAATTTAATGGCCAAAATAATACAATAGCCTTCTTCTATTTCCTCCAAAAACACTTTCGTTCGGTCGCTACCTGCCTTCCAGCAGCCGTTCATCCAGCTTGGCCCCATACTTCGCTCTCCACCATGAAATGCTCCTTACCGCATCGATATACCGCTCCATCTCCTCACGGTCCACTTCCCCGACAGTGCCGTTGACCGCTTCCAGTTCCAAGGGGATCACATCCGTCCTCCCCATGGCCCTCCGCGTCATCCAGAACCCATAGTTCACCGCACGCCGATTCGTGCGGCTCATGCTGCTGCCCAGCGCATCGTATTCAAATCCCTCGGGCGCGATCAGCTCCACGATTGTCGGCACGATATCGATCTGGCTGCCCGCCGCATCCGGCAGCATCAGCCCATGATGCACGCCTTTTCCCGTGATGATGAAAGGAATGCCGTAGCGCTCATAGTCCGAGGGCGTCTTATCCATGTTGTAGCGGTCCGCATGATCCCCGACCACCACGATCAGACTGTCCGGCAGCTCAGTTTTGACCTTTGCGATGAATCCCGCAAGCTCGCGATCCGCATACCAGTAGTGCCCCAGCTCCCGCAGCAGCGCTTCGTCATCCCGTGCTTCCTCCGGCAGCGCCCTGCACACCTCGTCCTTCGGAAACCCTTCTGCCTCCAGATCCACATCGTAGGGGGAATGATTCGACGCATTCAGGATCACATGGAAACTTGCCCTTTCCCTTGGCACACCTGCCAACACACGCGCATAAAGGTATTTGTCCTCACAGCCCCAGACGCTTCCCGGCACTTCCCCGAAATCGCCGCGGCTGAAGAAATGCTCATAGCCCTGCGCCTGCGTGAACGCGCCGATGCGCTCCCATGTCGCCGGCCCCGCATACCAGAAATAGGTTTCGTACCCCAGCCGCTGCATCTGCGGGGCGCTTGCCGTGGGATACGGCCCTGCAAAAGCCTCCGGCATCGTCGTGAGATAGAGATTCGCATCCGCCAGCCCCGTCACGACACCCGTGACCGCTGACACGGTGCTGGCTCCGTTCGGCAGGAAGGCCGGCACATAGTCGCTGTCCTCCGCCCGGATGACTTCCCGCATGCCATCCGCGATATGCAGCGGCGCATACTGCTCCAAAAGCGGCCAGTTCGCATAACTCTCCGAAAGAACCACGAAGACATGCTTCGGCTGCTCCAGCTGCGCCCCCTGTGCACGGCGATGCAGGTACGCATCCAGATCGTCCGTATCCGCCGCACGCCCGGAAAGCCCCGCCGCAAGCCGCCGGATATCCTCCGCCGTAAAATCCAGTCCGTTGCATGCCAGCATGCGGTGCTGCAGGACATAGCCGCGGTAGACCGCCTGCACATTGTCCAAAATCGCTTCATTCAGGAACGGGTCCCGCGTGACGCCCGCGTTTTCCCAATCCACGGCATTCTGCCAGGAAAGGCTGCCGCCGAACAGCCCCAGCAGGACCACCAGACAGCATCCCCCAAGATAAAGCCCCCGTCCGATCCAAACGACCGGTTTCGGAAGATTGAGCCATGAAACCGCGCCAAACATCTTCCGGCACAAAAAAAACTGCAGGCACCGCCACAGGACATAAGCCAGCAGCAGCGCCCCCGCAAGCCGTACCGGCAGGTAAAACTCCTGCACAAAAGACCAGAAGAGCGCTCCCACATCATCGTTGGCAGTATTGAACAAAAGCTGATGGAAATTGGAATGGAACTGCCGATAATACGGAAAACTCGCCACATATAGAATGGAAAGGGTGACAAGCTCAAAGCCTGTCACCGCTCTCCACATGTATAGTTCGCCCCGCTCCCAGACGTAATGAAGAAAACATGCCGGAACAAAGTCCACAAGCGTCAGGGCTCCCGCGCTCTGGCAGCTAAGCTTTGCGCCCCGCCAGAACGCAACCTGAAAATCACCCGCCGTAACGCCCGCTCCCGCATATTCCTGCATCCAGCATAGGAAAAAGACGCGAAACGCGATAAGCACCAGCAAAAAAAACAGGAAACACCGCAGCCCTTTGGAAAGAACCGCTTCCAAATGCTGCCACGAAAACACGGACACACGCCTCATGGCAGCAGGATCTCCACCCCGAATTTCCCCGCGGCCTTGCAGATATCCTCCGCAGGCTCCTCGTCCGTGATGATCCCCGAAAGGGTATCCAAGGTCACATAATTATAATTGCCGTCCGAGCTCAGCTTCCGCGCCTCCGCCACCACATAGGCGCGCTTGCTCACGCGGATGATGGCCGCCTTGTTGATGCCGTCCTCGATATCGTAGGTCGAAACACTGTTTTCCTTCACATCCACGCCCACGGCGCCGACAAAAGCGATATCTGGCTTCAGACGGGAGATGAAGTCCAAGGTCATTCCGCCCCAGAAACCATCGCGGCTCTTATTGATCTTTCCGCCGGCAAAGACCAGTTGGATCTTCGGATTATGCGCAAGCACCACCAGGATATCGATCATGTTCGTGACGACCTTCACCTCGCGGTCCATCTTCACAAGAAGCTCCGCAATCGCAAGATTGCTCGTGGAAATGTCCAGGAACACCATGTCATGCTCGCCGATGAGACGGACGGCCGCCTGCGCAATGCGGCGCTTGGCCTCCACATCCGTGTCCCGGTGCTTGCTGACCTCCAAGATGTGAAGGTTCTCGCGGCGTACCACGGCGCCCCCATAGGTGCGCTTCAGCTTCCCCCGCTTTTCCAGCGCCCCCAGATCCTTTCGGATACAGTCTTCCGTCACCTGAAATTTCTCGCTCAGCTCCTTGACGCGCACCTTTCCGTCCCGCGCCAGCATATCCAGAATACACTCTTGTCGTTCTTCCAGAAACATCTCCCGACCATCCTCATCTCAAAATTGCCCCAGTTCTCTTGCCCCTATTCTACTCCTTTTTATCGGGAAAATCAAGACGAAAACGAACAAAACAAAGGGGAATTCATCATTGACTTGCTATCGACTTGCGAGCAATATCTTCCGAAATCATGGGAGATGCAATGAATTCTCCCCACCATTCCGCAGATTTGCATATTTCCCCTGTGAAAATCTGAACTCCTGCGGTATAATGAAAGGCGTAATTTTGATGTAAAGCAGGTGTTTGAAATGCTGGCAACAGATATCCCCGCAGCGATTGCTGCTGAACTCAAGGTAAAGACAAAGCAGGTCGAAGCAACGATCACATTGCTGGACGAGGACAATACCGTTCCGTTCATTTCCCGCTATCGCAAGGAAGCCACAGGCTCACTGGAGGATGAGCAGATCCGTACGATTGAGGAACGTCTCGGCTATCTGCGCAATCTGGTCAAGCGGCAGGAGGAAATCCTTGCCAAAATCGAGGAACAGGGCAAGCTGACAGAAGAGCTCAAAAGCGCCATCGAAAAGGCCCAGAAACTTCAGGAACTGGAAGACCTCTACCTCCCCTATAAGCAAAAAAAGCGCACCCGTGCGCAGATTGCAAGGGAACGCGGGCTGGAGCCGCTCGCCAATGCCATGCTGCTCCAGATGCAGGAAAACGGCTCACCCCTTGAGGAAGCGAAGGCCTTCATTGACGAGAAAAAGGAAATCCCGACAGTCGAGGATGCACTCGCGGGAGCGCGGGATATCGTGGCGGAGACGGTCGTGGAGGATGCAGCGCTCCGCAAGGACATGCGCTCGCTCCTGCAGCGCACGGCCACCATCGTGACCGAACTGGATGCAGAAGCTGAGGAAGCGCAGACCTTCCTCATGTACGAGAACTACGAGGAGCCTGTGCGCACCTTGCCGTCCCACCGCATTCTCGCCATCAACCGGGGCGAGAAAAAAGGCTGCCTGAAGGTCAGGCTCAATACCGATCACGAAAAGAATATCGAGCGCATTTTCCGGAAGATCCACCAGCGCCCCTCCATCTACGAAGAAGAACTTCATCTGGCCATCGAGGGCGGATACAAGCGCCTCCTGTTCCCCGCATTGGAGCGCGACATCCGAAGCGAGCTCACGGAAGGTGCAGAGGCGCAGGCCATCCGCATCTTCGGCGCGAACCTGCGCCAGCTCCTGCTGCAGGCCCCCCTTGCAGGGCATGTGGTGATGGGCCTCGACCCCGGCTACCGCACGGGCTGCAAGATGGCCATCGTGGACGCCACCGGACAGGTCATTGACCATGGCGTATTGCAGGTCACGAAAGGCGACGCGGAAAAAGAGGCTTCCGCCAAAAAAGCCCTTGCGCTCATCAAGAAGCATCATGTGACGCTGCTTTCCATCGGCAACGGCACAGCCTCCTATGAAACGGAACAATTTGCCGCCGATCTCATCCGCGACAATCATCTGGATATCCACTACCTGATCACAAACGAGGCAGGCGCCTCCGTCTACTCTGCCTCCAAGCTGGCAAAGGAGGAACTTCCCGAATATGATGTCACCATCCGCGGCGCGGTCTCCATTGCCCGCCGCGTGCAGGACCCCTTGGCGGAACTCGTGAAAATCGATCCGAAGGCAATCGGCGTCGGACAGTACCAGCACGATGTCAACCAGAAGGAGCTTTCCCAATCCCTCGATGCCACCATCGAGTCCGCAGTGAACCATGTGGGCGTGGATCTCAATACCGCATCCGGCGAGCTGTTGAAGCATATCGCGGGCATCAATGCGACCATTGCAAAGAATATCGTCAGCTACCGCAACGAGCACGGAAAATTCCAGAACCGCCGCCAACTCCTGAAAGTGACCCGCCTTGGCCCTGCGGCGTTCACGCAGTGCGCGGGCTTCCTGCGCATCCACGCCGCGGAGAACTCGCTGGACAATACGCCTGTCCATCCGGAATCCTACGAACTCGCGGAAAAAATCCTGGCGAAGCTCGGATTCGAACTTTCCGACCTGCACGACAAGGAGCAGCTCGCCATGCTCGCCGCAAAGTGCAAGCTTGTAAATGAAGAAAAGCTCGCGAAGGAGTTGGACGCAGGGCTTCCCACCGTCCACGATATCCTTGCTGCCCTTGTCCGTCCCGGACGGGATCCGCGCGAGGATCTGCCTGCGCCGCTCACACGGCAGGCCATTGTGAAGCTCTCCGACCTCAAGCCCGGCACGATCATGCGCGGAACGGTGCGCAATATCACAGACTTTGGCGCTTTCGTGGACATCGGGATCAAGACCGCAGGGCTTATCCATATTTCCGAGCTCAGCAACAAGCGCGTCAAGCATCCGTTGGATGTCATCTCCGTCGGGGACATTCTCAACGTCATGATCATCAGCGTGGACGAGAACCGAGGACGCATCGGGCTTTCCCTGAAGCAGGTGCCGAAGGAGGAAAAAGTTTCATGACCTTTCTCGAAGAGACGATCCGGCGGATTGCCCCGCCGGATCAGCACATATCCGCAGAAGTCGAAAAGCGGCTCTCCCAAAGCTTTCCAAAAGCTGGGACACTTGGCGCACTGAGGGATCTGCTGCTCCAATACGCCAGCATCATCGGAAATGCAGCGCCGGAACTGCCGAAGAAATGCACCATCATCTGCTGCGCGGATCATGGCGTCGCAGAAACAGGGGTCAGCGCCTATCCGCCTAAGACCACAGTGGAGATGACCGCCAATTATCTCATTTCACGCGGCGGGACAGCCAACGCATTCTCCAATTTCGCAGGCTCCGACCTCCTGGTCATCGATATGGGAATTGCCGCAGATACCGGCGACATCCCCGGCCTGGTGGACCGCAAAATCGCATACGGAACCCAAAACTGCACCAAAGGGCCGGCCATGACACGGGAACAGGCGCTTCAGTCCATCGAGACAGGCATCCGCATTGCGGCAGCCTGTGCCGAAAACGGCTATACCTGCATCCTTCCGGGGGAAATGGGCATCGCGAATACTACCTCCAGCGCCGCGATCTGCTCCGTGCTCTGCAACATCAGCGCCGAACAGGCAACCGGACGCGGCACGAATATCTCCGACGAACGCCTGCAGCACAAGATTTCCGTCGTGAAGCAGGCGATCGAAATCAATGCGCCGGACCCGACGGACGGCGTTGATGTGCTCGCAAAGGTCGGAGGCTTTGAGCTGGGCTGCATCGCGGGACTCATCCTCGGCGCGGCTGCTCATCATGCCGCTGTCATATTGGATGGCTTCAATACAGGTGCAGCGGCCCTGATTGCAACGACCATCGCGCCCGAAAGCAGGGGCTATCTCATAGGCTCCCACCTAGCTGCCGAGGAAGGACATCAAGCCGTGCTGAAGAGGCTCGGCATCGACCCCTACATGCACCTCCAGCTCCGTCTGGGAGAAGCCGCCGGCTCCTCCCTTGCGGCCAATCTGCTGGATGCTGTCATCCGTCTCTATCAGACGCTGACGACGGAAAGCGATAAATCTCCTCTGGCGCTTTTCGAGGAGGAGGTCATGGATGGCATCGCCCCCAAGGTCACGGACAAGACCTTCAATTTCTATCTCAATACCATGCCGGCCCTGAGCCGCTCCTTTATGGAGAAATGCCAGACGCGCATCGATCATCTTGCCAAGCCGCTTTACAGCCTTGGTAGCCTAGAGCAGATCATGGTGCAGCTTGCGGGAGTTCTGGATGAGGAACGCCCTCGCCAGAACACACCGCGCGTCATGCTCTGCTTTGCCCCTGCGGATTTGGAGGCGGTGGCGGCAGCAGAGGCCAGAGAAAAGGAAGAGGAGGAGCGCCTGATGAACCGCACGGGCGACACCATCGAGCTCAGTGAGGATATCTCCGGGCTGTACGCGGGGCTCCTGTCCGAATCCGATCTGCGCGCCATGCAGTCCTTTGTGATCCATGCCGATGTGGAAGGTTTCATGGCATATCTGCGGGACAACCTCCCCCCCACTGCCGCCTTCAACTTTGGGCGGATGATTGCGGAGGATATCACCTTCACGACCCCCTTGCTTGCCGTCACATGCATGACGCCGAAGGAAGCGCCGCTCTCCATCAGCGAGGAATTGCAGGCCGCGCTTTTGGACGAAAACGGCAATCTGAAATATGCGGCAGAGGATTTCCTGTCCCATGTCCCCAAACATCTGCAGGGCATGGTCTCAGCCCTGATGGGCGCACTGATTGCCGGCTCCCACAACAGCTCTCTCATCGTTTTGGACAATCCCGCGACGGAAATCATCGCACGCTACACAGAGCAGCTCTGTCCTGCCATCCGGCCTTATATCCTGCACACGCAGCCAACGCTGCTGCAGCTCGGCATGACCATGGACGGAGGCGGCGTTGCCTGTCTCGGCATCAGCATCATTGATGCAGCGCTGCACATGCTCAACGATATGAAAACCTTTGAAGAAACCAGCGTTTCCATTGCCGCAGACGGCCCGGGCGCAAAAAAACAGCAACTTTGAAAACAATGATTTATCCACACTGCACAGAGCAAAAACAGTGGATAAAGTGGATAACTTCCCGCAAATGACTCAAATTCTTAGGATATCCGGCAATGTTATCCACATTTCTCAGAGGATAACTCCCCATGTTATCCACACCGGCAAAGTGTCCACGAGCGAAAAACCTCGAAAGAACGAAACTGTTCTTTCGAGGTTTTTGCACCTATGGATTCATCTGCCTTCCAACGCCATAATCTTGTCAACACGCCGCGCATGACGCCCGCCGGTGAATTCCTCTTTCACCCAGACACGCACGATTTCTCCCGCAGGCCCGAACCCCAGCACACGGCCTCCCATGGCCAGCACATTCGCATCATTGTGCTGACGCGCCATACGGGCAGAATACACATCGTTGCAGAGCGCACAGCGGATTCCCTTGATCTTGTTCGCCGCCATGGAAATGCCGATCCCTGTGCCGCAGAGCACGATGCCGCGCTCCGACCTGCCGCCGGTCACATCCGCACAGACCTTTTCCGCGATATCCGGATAGTCCACGGACTCCTTGCCGAAGGTACCGACATCCGTCACCTCGACGCCAAGCTCCTTCAGGACCATCTTGACTTCCTCCTTGAGATCCACAGCGCCATGATCGCTTCCGATTGTGATTTTCAAATCGCTCCATCTCCTTCTCTTTTGAACATTTTTGCCACCCATCGAATACTTTTCCTCGGCTTGATGTGCTGCATGTGAAACCGATAGGCAAAGCACATCAGCACGGTGGTTGCCAACCAGCTTGCAGGATAGGTCGCCATGAGCACCTCATAGGTCGGCTGGCTCACGAACAGCGTATACACCCAGGTGATGCGGATGCCGCAGATCCCCACCAGCGTCAGCAGCGCAGGGATCAAGGAATTGCCGTATCCCCGCATCGCGCCGGACAATCCTTCCAGCACCACGCAGATGATTTCCGGCCCCACCACATAGAGCAGACGGATTTTCCCCAGTTCCACCACATTGGGATCTGCATTGAAGAACGCCAGCATCTCCGCCGCAAACAACAGGATGAAAATGGAAAGCACTCCCATAAAGAGCGCATTCAGCCCCATGGCAAGCCATGTGACCTTTTTGCAGCGTTCCAGATTTCCCGCGCCATAGTTCTGCCCCACAAAGGTCGTCGCCGCCTGCCCGAAAGCGCCGACAATGCAGTAGACATTGATTTCAACGGTAAAAGCTGCCGCTGATGCCGCCATGGCATCGGGGCCAAGACTGTTGATGGCGGACTGGATGATCAAATTGGACAGGGAAAAAACCATGCCTTGTATGCCTGCCGGAAGCCCGATGCGCACGATCTCCTTCAGGAGCTTCCGATCCGAATGCATCGCGGAAAGCTCCAGATGAATGACATCCTCGGCGCGGCACAATGCACGGAAGAGAATCACCGCGCTCACCGCATTGGCGATAACCGTGGCCCAAACCACGCCGTCCACACCCATGCCAAAATGCAGGACAAAGAGGAGGTTCAGCACGATATTCAACAGGCTTGCAACAACGAGACTGACCAGCGGTGTCCTCGTATCCCCGCGGCTGCGGAAAATGGCGGATTCAAAATTGTAAATGCCCATGACCGGCATGCCGATGAGATAAATGCGGAGGTAGGTTTCCGCCATGTCCCATACATCCGCAGGCACCGCCATCATCTTCATGAGAGGATAGACCATGAGCTCCCCTGCGACAGCAACGGCGCATCCAATGTACAAAGCCAACAGGAATGCCGTATGCACCGCCTCATGCGCCCGCTCCAGCCGCCTTGCCCCCAGATTCATGGCAATGACGACATTCGCGCCGAGGGACAGTCCTATGAAGAGATTGACCAGCAGCCCGATGATGGAGATATTGTTCCCCACCGCCGCCATGGCGTTCTTTCCCACAAACTGCCCCAGCACAGCGACATCCGCCGCATTGAGCAGCTGCTGCAGCACACCGGTCAATGCCAGCGGCAAGGCAAAAAAGACGAGTTTATCCCAAAGAGAGCCATGCAGCATATCCAAGGCTCTCGTTGAACGGCTCATGGCTGCGTCACCTTCATCCTATATCTTTCACCGAAAACACGGTCACAATACGCCCCTGCGGATATCCTCCATGACAGCCTGCATATTGTCGCAAACCCTGTGGCAAAGACCGCGGAGCTCCTCCGTCGGCTGGATCTGGTCAGGGACCATCACGGTGGTGCACCCTGCGGCAACCCCCGCCCGGATCCCGTTCGGACTGTCCTCGAACACATAGCATTCACCGGCAGGAAGTTCCAGCAGCGATGCCGCCCGCTGGAAAATATCGGGCGCCGGCTTGCCCTTCTCCACTTGATCGCCCCCCACAACGGCCCCGAAATACGGGCGAATCTCCTTCCTGCGAAGATGGGATTCCACGATATCCGTTTGGGTGCTGCTTGCCACCGCCATGCGGACACCCTGTTCCTCGAAAAATCGCAAAATCTCCAAAACGCCGGGCATCAGGTTCAGTTCCGCCTCCACCTGTCGCTTCACGAAGTCCACTACATGCTGCACATATTCCTGCCCGTCCACATCAGGGTAAAATTCCTTGACCAGCGCAACGCACTGATCATTTCCCAAACCACAGGCCCTCCACGAAAGATCCGGCTGTTTCTCCTTGCCGAAGTCCGCTGCTACTTCCACCCAGCCCAAACTGTAGAGCCGTTCCGTATCGAACAGCGTCCCGTCCATATCAAAAATAGCTCCCCGCTTCATCTCAGTCCTCCCCGTACCACAGCCTCATCGACTTGGGAACATCTCTTGGATGCTTCTGATTTCTCGCGGCATTCACGGCTGCCGCAGTGCCGGACGGCCCGCCTCCTGCCACGCAAACATCGACCTCATAGAGTACGGGAAGTTCCACCTCCTATACGGGAATTATTCGCCGCCGATCGCGCAATTCCTGCCTTAGCGGGCAGTTTATACTCGCGTTCGGAGAAATTTCGAATGTTCCATCCTGAAAACGAAACGCCATTGCTCCGGTTTGCCTATGGCAAAGCCAGAGCAATGGCGTTATAATTATACTAGTATAACCCATTCCAAATAACTTGCTGTTTGACTTGTCTAAATTTCCCTGAACTGTGTCTTCGATCGCTTGACGTAGCTCTGCTACGACTGCGCTCCTCATCCTTGTTCATGAAAATTTATCCTGCGTGAAACAGCAAGCTATTTAAAACGTGTTATACTAGAAGTTTCCTGTCTGCTCAAAACATATAAAGGTGGCCAAAATCATGCGATATGACTTGCCGACAAGTCTTTGCCCAGAAATCGTCCGTCTGGCAAAGAAGTTCAAACTAAACAAACTCATGCTCTTCGGCTCCCGCGCACGCAGAACCAATCACGGGCACAGCGACGTGGACCTTGCAGTCTCCGGTGGCGATGTGACAGGCTTCTCCCTTGCCGTAAACGAAGAAACCAACAGCCTGCTGTCCTTTGATGTTGTCAATCTCGATGAGGGTATATCCCAGGAACTGCAAACAGAAATCGAGCGCGACGGAATAGATCTATACAAGTCTGGAGTGGAGGAAATGAAAAAATACGATGCCTTTGCCCGTTGCCTGAAGGTTTTGGAGCAAGCCGACCAAAAGGAAGCCGCTGCCAATGAAATATACCGTATGGGCATCATAGGCCAATTCAACCTGACCTTTGAACTATCCTGGAAAGCCCTGAGGGACGTGCTCTCTCTCCACGGCATAGCCGAGGCAGCCACAGACTCCCCCAGAGAAATCCTCAAAGCCGCCTATGCCCTTGGCTGGCTGAAAAGCGAGACCGTATGGCTGGATATGCTAAAAAAACGTAATATAGCCATCCACGTCTACGACGAAGAACGTGCCCGCACCGTCACTTCTCTGATTTTTGCACAATACCTGCAGCCTCTGCAAGAACTGCGGGAAACCCTGCGGCAACGCCTGCTGGAACTGGAAGGGTGAGATAAAAAAATACAACGAGAATTGGAGGAATTGCTATGTTAAAGATGATGGAAGAAAAACTTAGAAATTGAAATTTTCAATTTCCAAAGCAAGGAACAATTTCTCAAAAACGCCTCCCGAAACCTCGGGAGGCGTTGTATGCACTGGTGCGATTGGGGCGATTCGAACGCCCGACCTACTGCTTAGGAGGCAGTTGCTCTATCCTGCTGAGCTACAACCGCGCAGATGAAATTATATCAAACCAAACCTCAAGATTCAAGCTTTTTCTTGGCCATCTTAGCGATCCACGCGGCAGATATCCGCGCCGAGGGACACCAGCTTGGCAACGAGGTCGTCATAGCCACGGTCGATATGGTGGATATAGCCCACCTGTGTCTCGCCCTCTGCCACGAGCCCTGCCAGCACCATCGCTGCACCTGCCCTAAGGTCGGTGGCCTTGACCTGGCAACCCGTCAAGTGGTCGACGCCCTCCACCACGGAGGTGCGACCATCGATCTTGATATTCGCTCCCATGCGCTTTAGCTCATCCACATGCATGAAGCGATTCTCAAAGACCGTCTCTGTCACCATGCCGGTGCCCTCCGCAACGGCAAGCATGGCCATGAACTGCGCCTGCATATCCGTCGGGAATCCGGGATATGGCATCGTCTTGATGTCCACGGCCCTTGGGCGGCGGGAACAAATCACGCGCACACCGTCCACATCTTCCCGGATCTCGACGCCGGCTTCTTTCAGCTTGGCGATGACCGGCTTCAAGTGCTCTGTGATCGCATTCTCGATATAGACATCTCCCTGCGTCATCGCAGCAGCTACCATATAGGTGCCTGCCTCGATGCGGTCCGGGATGATCGTATAGTCACGTCCCACCAGCTTCGGCATGCCCTCGATCTTGATGACATTCGTGCCTGCGCCGCGGATCTTTGCCCCCATCATGTTCAAATAGTTGGCCAGATCGACAATCTCCGGTTCCTGCGCAGGATTCTCCAGAATGGTCTGCCCTGCCGCCATCGACGCTGCCATGAGGATGTTTTCCGTTGCTCCGACGCTCGGAAAGTCCAGATAGACCCTTGCGCCCTTCAAGCCGTCCGGCGCGAGAGCCTCGATAAATCCATGCCCGATCTTGATTTCTGCCCCAAGCGCCTCGAACCCTTTGAGATGGAGGTCGATCGGGCGTGTCCCGATAGCACAGCCGCCCGGCAGGGAAATCTTCGCCTGTCCGCAGCGTGCAAGAAGCGGTCCCATGATCAGGAACGATGCGCGCATCTTCCGCACAAGGTCGTAGGGAGCCTCACAGCAGCCAATGGTGGCGCTGTCCACGAAAAGCTGGCGCTTTTCCTCATAGAATTCAGCACGGACACCCAGCGCCCCCAAAACTTTGGTAATCGTATGCACATCTTCCAAGTCCGGAACTTCATCCAGACAGCTTGGACGATCCTGTCCCAAAAGCGTGGCAGCGATAATGGGCAGCACCGCATTTTTGGCACCGCTGATCTTGACACGCCCTTCCAGCCGATGGCCGCCGTTTATAACCAACTTTTCCATTCTAAGCTCGATATCCCCCTAAATCATGCAACGCATGAAAAGCTCTTCTTCATCTTTTTAGTTTACCATCAACCTGTCCGCCTGACAAGAGCGGCAAACGGTTCCGAGCAAATTTTTGCGCGGATCGACTAGGGCGTGTTGATTAAATGAGATTCGTCCAGATTTGCGGGGATTGGCTGTCCATTGCTAGGCGACAAACCGCAGTCATAGCGGTGCTATGTCGAGGATTTGTCAACGACGCAAGGACAGTCAAGATCCGTGAAGATGGGCGGATGGAATTAATCAACACGCCCTAGTCTCTGTGATACACAAGTATCAGTCATTTTCGACCTGCAAGGTCGCATGGATCACATTATCGATGATATAGTTGGTCTCGAACTTCTTCTCCGGCGACTGTCCCTCTGCCGGAGTCGCGCCGAGCAAATTGACATGATGCTCTTCTGTCTGCCGCTTCGACGCTTCTACAGCCTCACGGATGGCCTTTTTCTGCTCGGCCTCGCTCATGACCTCCGTCACGGCGCCCGGTGCGATGATGATCTCATTGTTCTTTCCCAATGCCAGCAGGTTCCGCAGCTTATCGCGCGTTGTCTGCGTCTTTTCCATATCAGCTGCCTGCATCATCGCCAGCTGATTCACGGGAATGAATCCGCCTCCGCGCAAGTCCAGATTCATGGTGCCCTTTTTCTGCGTCTTCGGCACGGTGTACGGAATCGTCAACACTTCCTTTTCCTTGCGGTAAGGCTTGATGGTCGTCTTGAAGTTGACGGTCTCTCCCGGCTTTACCTTCATCTTGTCCGGCACCGCAGAAACAAGGGATGCCGTATTGCGCCCGCTGTCCACCGTCACGTCGAACTGCATGTCAAGAATGCTAGAAGCCGCATCCGTATTCGTGCAGATGACATTCAACATCTCGGCCATCTCCAAGATGGCAACCTGCCCCACGTCCGTCGGGCTGTAGAACATATTGGTGCGCTTCAGGATGCCGCCATTCGCCGCATCCGTGCGGATGGAAAATTTCACCGTAGCGGTGCTTTCGTCCTGCGTATCCGAAGTATTGCTGATAGCTGCGTAGAGCACTGCTGCACTCAGGGATGTCAACATATTCTCATTGTAGGCGATACGCACGCCATAGCTTTCATCGCGATTCAGTGCCGTATCCTTCACGTTCACGCGCATCGGAACCACCTCGGGGAACGTCCCGACAATGCCCGCTACACCGGATGCACGGTCCTGATTGATACGGCCGATGATATTTCCCCCATTCGCAATCTTCATGCCTGTAAGCTCGCTCTGCACGCTGCCAATGACTGATGCATCCGTCATCAGATAATTCACATTGCCGTTGTGCATGAAGGGGTGGCCAAAGGCAAGCAATCGGTTGCCGTCCACTGCGGTCACCGTTCCCGTGGCGCCGACGTAGAAATCGCCGTAGATCAGCGCCACGCCAACAGCATCCCCCGGCCCGATATCCGCCTGATAGGTGGTGCCGCCTGCCGGGGATGTGGCGGAAAAATCCGTCTGATACTTGCCCTGCAGGCCGAACGGCGCCAATTTTTTGTTCAGGAAGGAAAGTCCCGCATCATGGAATCCCGAAAATCCGAAAGAAGCCATTTCTTCTTGTGCTTTCGGTTGCTGCTCCTTGGAGGCAGTTTCCGCCCCTACGGCCGCAGCGGACGCTGTCTTCCCATCTTGCAGGTTTGCCTCTGCCTCGGTTCCGGCAGCCGTTTCCTGCGTCTTTTCCTTCTCTCGAGCGGAAACCGCTGCATCGGAAGGGATATCCAGCCGATCAGCTTCCTCCACTTCCTCTTCCGTCACTTCCTGCTCTACCTTCTCCTCGGCAATCTTCTTCAGGTCGATGGTAGGAAATTGAATCTTGCCCTTCGTGTCCGGCATGTCCCAAAGCGGCAGCATTCTCTCGATGGGCATGATGAAAAAGTTTCTTCTGCTTGTATCCTTGATGACTATGGACAGTGCGCCCACAAGCCGATCTTCGATATAGACCGGGCTTCCGCTCATACCCTGCAAAACGCCGTCTGTCTCATCGATCAAGGGGCCATAGGCCCTTGCCATGATCATTTTGCTGTCATCCCTGCCGGTTCCGTTGATGCCGACCACATCCACTTGGAACGAGCGCATCTCCCCGGACGCGTCCATCACGGTATAAGCCGTTCCGCTCATGCCCGGCATAACCTCCGAAAGCGGCATGATCTCAGGCATGGCAAAAGCCGCGGAAGATGCAGCCGACAGCAGCATGGACAGGATTCCGGCCATCGCAGATTTGCGAATCAATTTACTATGAAATCTTAGCGAGTGCAAGCCGTAGGCGAAGCAGGAGCTTAGATTTCGTGTAAGGGCATGTGGACGCCGAAGGTGTCCAGTAAGTTTATGCAAAAGTAGTCACCTCATTATTTCATATGTTCTATAACGATACCAAACCCACATCGTACAGTATAGCATAAAGCCCGCCGGGATACATCTATTTTTTCAGAAACAGCAAAGCGCTTGCCACGGGACGTTCCTCGCCGTCTGAAGGTGAATTCAGGATCTCGCCCTTTGCCACCAGCTCCGCCGAACCGCCGCCATCCAGATTGATCGCATCCACAACGCCCATATTTTTCAGCAGGACCGCCCATTCCCGCAGCGTGCACCCACGGCTGTGGGACTGCCTTCCATCGACCACCGCAAGTACATAGTCCCCATCTTTCGTGACTCCGACTGCGGTGCGCGGGGCCCTTCCATAGCTCACATCACTGCCGAATTTCTCCTCATTGGTCGTGACATTAATCTTTCCCTTTTCCACGAGCCGCGGCCCCGCGCCTAAAATATGGATTGCCGAATCCCACGGCTCCCCAAGCTGTTCCGTGAATGTCACAGCGTCTCCGACGCGGAGCCCGGAAAGCGCATCCTTGGCCGTCCCATGGGCAGAGATGACAAACCCCTTTTCCGGTATCACGGAATTCCCCTGCTGGATCTTCGTCACGCGCCCGTCCTGTACGACATACTCGATGCCGTATTCATTCGTTCCTGTTGTGCGCCCGTTCCAGTGGTTATATACCACCAGCCCGTTCTCGCCCCGCTCCGCGTCCACGCCCGCCACCGGCAGGGATACCTTTCCGGCTTGGATATATCCGCTGTAGGATACCTGTCCGAAAAATACCGTCCCGTCCTCACGGATCCCGATGGCGCTGCGGGGAATATACGTCGTGCCGGCCGTCTCGCCGTCCATTTTTAATACGCCGAGGATCTCCCCGCTCCGGGCAAAATAGGACGCATTGACGGCTGCGTCCGCGCCATAGGAACGCGCGATGTCAGACACGGCATTCCTGCCCGGGACGATTCCGTTGTCCAGCACCGGCTCCATGCGGTATTTGGATTTATCCGCAAAGACAAAATACGCGCTGACCTGCCCGTTGGGGTCAAAGTAAACGTAATTTTTCTGTGTCAATCCCTTCGCAAGCTCGGTCTCCGTGATCAGCGGATTGGTTTTCGGAAGGACTTGGGGCTTCTTGTCCGTCTTTCCATCCTTTTGCACACTGTCATCTTTTTGCACGCTGTCATGGGGCAGCACCGCCGGTTCCGACAGCACATCCAGATAGAGCCGGGGCGGGTTGCTGAGCTTCCCGACCTGATATTTCCATGCGGATTTCAGCTTCACATGGGCATACAAATGCCCGTCCTTTTCCTCGAACCGTATCTGATCGACACGCTTTCCCGATGCTGAAAGGCGACGCGCGCCCTCTTTCGTGGCATCCGAAAGATCAATGATCAGTTCTTTGCCATCCGCCGAGCTTTTGATCTGATAGGATGGCACCTTGTCCAGATAAAACACGATCCTGTCATGCTGGCTGCCCGAATGGAATTTCAGCTCCAACAGCTTCGCCCCTGCCGCCAGCGCCAAAGATTGGAACAAAAACAAGCCTATTGCCGCCAGCACGGCAACACGACGATAATATTTCATGGAATTACCTCCCCATATCACAGAAAGAGAATCCTGCAGCCTTGTCATTCTGCAGGATTCCCTTTTCTACTTCTCCGAAGTCTGCTGCAAAGCCTTAGGAACTGTTCATAAATAAATTTTAGATTTGACTTGTCTAAATCTCCATAGGCGTTGTTGTCGTCAGTCGACATAGCCCCGCTATGCCTCCCTCCTCCGCCTAGCCTATGAAGATTTATCCTGCGTCCTATCTTAAAATTTATTTCTTTACAGATCCTTATCCACAGAAAACTGCGCAGATATCCACAGTTTTCTGTGGATATCTTTTTTGGGCAACTTTATGCATTTATCCTGCTCCTACGGTTTCCCCATCCCTTGCATCCGCATGACAGGACTGTTTAAATTTTTATTTTTATGCATGTTTATTCATTTTACCTTGTGTATAACCGCATCGTCCCTTCGTAAAAAATAACTATATCTAGTGTCCCTATTGACGCAGACATCATAGATATAGTATAATGCACACAGAGGGAATCCTTCGCATGGATTTCCCTTGATGAAGGATTTATACGGAATATGTCATAACACAGGAGGATGAAACCCTATGATCGTAAACGGCATTGATGTCACAGTGACAGGTGTTCCCGATATCTCGGAGCATGAAATCGAAAATTATATTGCATATGTGCATGAGAATACGCAGGAGCCCCTTTCCAGCCTTCATATCTCGGCGGCCGAGAACGGACAGGTGGAGCTCGGCTATGAGCTGCGCACCCAAAAATTCGAGCGCATCCGCCGCATCACCGGCTACCTCGTCGGCACGACAGACCGCTGGAACAATGCAAAGCGCGTGGAGGAGCATGACCGCGTAAAGCACGGATTGCAGCACTGACACACCCATAACTTATGAATACCGTAGGGGCTATGAATAAGTGAGAAATCACACCCATGCATAGCCCCATTTTGTTGTTTCCTGCAACACGAACAAAAAAAGCCACCATACAGTTTCCTGTACGGCAGCCCGAAGTTGAAAGCAGCATCAGAACTTGATATTCGATTTGAACGCGAATGAGTCGCTTGCCTTGATCTTGATAGCATCGCCGGTCTGCGGGTTGCGCCCCGTCCGTGCATTGCGATGGGCGGTCTTGAAGGTGCCGAAGCCGATCAGACGGATCTCGTCCCCCTGGCGCACGGTATCCACCACGGTTGCCAGCAAGGTGTTGACCACTGCTGCAACGTCCTTCTTGGTCATTCCGTCCAGTTGCTTTGCCACCTTGTCCACCAATGCGGTCTTGCTGATGATTTCCTTTTCCTTCTTCTTTGCCGGCTTTTTAGCCATACGATCCAACCCCTTTCAAATTTCGAATATCATCCGCTCAAGGAACGCGGAATGATTCCGATTCCGCGCCCCCGTTGGAATACGATGACTACTTCGCCGCGCCCGTTGAAAGTTCCTGCTCATTTTTCCAGGTTCTTATAAAAATTTACGAAAATTTTATTTTCTCTCCTCTAAAATCGCATCGATTTCCTTGAACAGTTCATTCACCAGCTCGGACTCCGGCGCCTTGCGGATGATTTCTCCCTTGCGGAACACCAGTCCCTCGCCCTTGCCTCCCGCGATCCCGACATCCGCGCCGCGCGCCTCTCCCGGGCCGTTGACCACACAGCCCATGACAGCCACCTCGATGGGCTCCTTGATGCCTGCAAGCTTCTTTTCCACCTGCTCCGCGATGGCAGGCAGATCGATGCTCGTGCGGCCGCAGGTCGGGCAGGCCACCAGCGTCGGCCCATATTCTTTCAGCCCCAAGGACTTCAGGATCTCATTCGCTACCCGCACTTCCACCACAGGGTCGCCGGTCAAGGAAACACGGAACGTATCCCCGATTCCTTCCGCCAACAGAGCACCAATGCCTACGGCCGACTTGATGATGCCCGTATTGACCGTTCCTGCCTCCGTGATGCCAAGGTGCAGCGGATAGTCCACCTTTTCGCTCATGAGCCGGTAAGCGGCCAGTGTCAAGGGGACATCGTGGGCTTTGAGGGATATCTTCATGTCGTAGAAATCCTGCTTCTCCAGGATCCTCACATGCTCCAAGGCGGATTCGACCAAGGCTTCCGCTGTCACACCGCCGTATTTCGCCAGCAGCTTCTTGTCCAGCGAGCCTGCATTCACACCGATGCGGATGGGAATACCGTTTGCTTTCGCCTCCCGCACGACGGCCTGTACATGCTCTTCCCCGCCGATATTGCCGGGATTCAGCCGCAGGGCGGAAATGCCCTGATGGATGGCCTCGATGGCCAAGTGGTAATCAAAATGGATATCCGCCACCAATGGCGTCCTGACCTCGCGGATGATATTCCCGAGATTTTTCGCTGCCGCCATATCCGGCACTGCCATGCGCACGATGTCGCAGCCTGCTGCGGCCAGCGCACGGATCTGCGCGACGGTCGCCGCCGTATCCGACGTCTTCGTATTCGTCATGGACTGCACGGAAATCGGCGCATCGCCGCCAATGGCAATCGGACCGATGTGGATCTGCCTTGTTTTCCTTCGTTCCAAGCTGCTCAGCCCCCTGTAAATACACGCACAACATCATTCTTTGTCGCAAAGAGCATCAGCAGCACCAGCAGCGCCACACCGACACTTTGCAGATAGTAAAGCGCCTTCGGGCTCATGGGCTTTCCCCGCACGGCTTCCATGAGCAGCATCATAAAATGTCCGCCATCCAGTGCAGGTACCGGCAAAAGGTTGATAATGCCGAGATTCAGGCTCAAAAATGCCGCAAAGTTCAAAAGGGGAATGAAGCCGAGCTGTGCCATCTCACCCGCCATTTGCGCCACGCCGATGGGCCCCGCAAGCTCTGCGCCGGAGCGCTCCGCAAAGATCCGCCCCAGCTCCGTCAGCATCATCTCCATGATGGAATAGGTCTTCTGCACAGCAAGCTGCATGGATTCCGCCACCCCGGGGTAACGCATGTCCAGCGTCCCCAACACGCCAATGACCTGCCGCTTGCTGCCCTCGTCATAATACGGTTCTATGAGCGCACGCTGCGTTTCGCTCCCCCTTTGGAACACGACCTCCACCGGCGAGCCCTCTTCGCCCTGCCGCACCGTTTCGGAAAGCTGGCTCCAATTCTCGATCTCCACGCCATTGATGCTCAGGATGCGGTCGCCTTCCCGAAGCCCTGCCATCGCTGCGGGCTTGTCCGGAAGCACCGTTCCCAGCACAGGCTCCGTAGAGGGAGTGCCAACGCCCGCAAAGAAGAAAATGCCAAAAAAGAGCAGGACCGGCAAAATAAAATTCATCACAGAGCCTGACAGGATCACAATCATGCGCGAGGAAACAGGCTTTTCACAGTATCCCCGTTCCCCTGCCTTGTTGTCCTCAGGATTCATGCCCGCAATGTCATTGAAGCCGCCAAGGGGAATCGCCCGCAAGGAATACTCCGTTTCTCCCCTGCGGAAGCTGAACAGCTTCGGCCCAAAACCGATGGCAAATTCGTCCACCCGCATATCCGTGGCCTTTGCCGTCATAAAATGTCCCAGCTCATGCACCAAAACCAGCAGCCCGAATACAAAAACAGCCGCCGCGATTGTCAAAACCATAGTTGCCTCATCCCTTGTTTTTCCTTAAGGAAACACTGATTAATTCCCTTTTGCCCTTGCCGAGTCTTTTCCTGTCAT
>CALGGN010000435.1 GCA_937915915.1 uncultured Selenomonas sp.
AGCAGCGAGCAGCTCAAAGGCTGCTTCGTGGAAGGAACGTTCACCACACGAAATCTTGCGGCGAACGACATCAAAAAGATTGTCGATGAAGTGGGCAAAATAAGCCAAAAGACCTTTGGCGAGGAAAAGGACTTGATCGGGCGCGTCTATGAATACTTCCTCAAAGAATTTGCCGTGAACGCGACGAAAGAGGAAGGCGAATACTATACGCCGCACGACGTTGTCCAACTGATTGCCGCGATGATCGAGCCATTCGACGGGACGCTGTACGATGAAGCAGTTGCGTGATTGATACAATGACCGCTCCCAGTTATCGTTAGGGAGTGCGGATAAAGCCCAAGAAACAAGGCTTGCTGACATCAAGGGGTGTGCAGAAAGCCGATTTTTTATAAGCGGCTTTAGATTTCCGCAGTTTGGAACATTGTTTCGGCAAGCCGTTGGGTGCAAAAAATGCACACGCCCATAACGATAGGTATATCCCGTAACGAAAGGCAGGACAAATCGTTATGAGGGTGTGCAAAATGACCGCCAAGGCAGGAATGACGGGAGGCGGTGGCGAATTATTCCGTGGTTTAGACTTTGTTTTATCAGCAACGATTAGGAGGCTTTCGATATGTCAAACGCAGAAAAGGTCAATGAGATTTTAGACAAGGCAAAAACTTTCTTCTTCCTCACCACAGATGGTGACCAGCCCAAAGGACGCCCCTTCGGTTTTCATATGCTGGTGGACGGCAAGATTTACTTTGGTTGCGGCACATTCAAAAATGTGTACAAGCAGATGGTGAAAAATCCCCATGTGGAGGTCGTTGCCTTGGTAGATGGCGGCTTCATGCGCTATGACGGCGTAGCCAAGATAGTCAAAGATGATTCACTCATAGAGAAAGTACGGGAAATCATGCCGCAGATTATGGCCATGTACGACAAGAACAACTGGGAGATGGGGCTGTTTTACTTGGAGAACGGTCACGCCGAGATTCGTGGCATGATGGACTTGAAGGAAGAATTCGATGTCTGATGTGATTGGAGCAAGGTTATGAAAAAACTGACGGCAATATTCACTGTGCTGCTCCTACTCGCCATGACCATCCCGGTGGTGGCAGCATCCGCAGTAAACAAGGACGGCTACTACAAGGGCATCAAGCTATGCGGCAAGGTCAAGGTCGTGGAGCATTTCGCCGACATTAAGGTTCAAGTGGTGGATTCTTTTCCTGACCTCAAGGTGAAGGTTGTTGACTCCTTCCCCGATGATATCGGCGAGTGGAAATTTGTGGAATACGGCGAGGACTTCACGGTGCAGTTCGTGGATAGCTTCCCTGACATCAAAATCAAATATGTGACTTCGTTTCCGGGAGTGGAGTAGAAGGAGATGATGGTAATGGGGAAAAAATCAATGTTCCAATTTGGAAGGGGTGCTTTTTTCAGCGGTCAATTAGATTATCGTATCGAAAATTTGCATTTCTCGATGAAGGCTTATAATGCATTTCACTACATGCAATGCTTTGAATTTGACATAACTGATGAGGAATTAGGAGAAATAGGCACAATTCTTACCCCTGCCAAAGCGTGGAAGGCAGAATATAACAACAATGATGGGATTCTCGATGGTTTTGGTTGGGATATTAAGTATTGCTATAACGGAGTTGCATTGAAATCAAGTGGATACGAGGCATATCCCCAAAATTACAACGAAGTGGTCGCAGAGCTGCAAGAATATATGGAGACATTGTGCAAAAAATATTCTGCTGACCAGTATAAAGAGGAAGAAGCAAAAGAAAGAAGACGACTCTGAAACAAAGCATATACTGGGAGGGAATATATCGTATGAAGACCAATGACACACCCATTTTGGACTTGATGAAGGATATCGGTGCAGGGAAAATCCAACTCCCCGACTTTCAGCGCGGCTGGGTATGGGATGACACACGCATCCGCAAGCTCATCGCCAGCATTACGCAGAATTTCCCGGTGGGTGCTGCAATGTTCTTGGAATATGGCAACGAGAATGTACGCTTCAAGTATCGCATGATTGAGGGCGCGCCGCAGAACGATGTAACACCAGAGGAACTTGTCCTGGACGGACAGCAACGGCTGACATCCATATACTCGGCTTTGTGCAGCCAAAAGCCTGTCAAGACAAAAACCGATAAGGGCGATGAGATTTTCCGCTATTACTATATCAATATTGAGAAAGCCCTTGACTCTTCCGCAGACCGTGAGGATGCCATCATCTCCGTACCGAAGACCAAGCAGATTACATCCGACTTCGGCAGGAAGATTGAGCTTGATGTAACCACAGCTGAAAAAGAATACGAAAATAAGCTGTTTCCGCTCAATATTATCTTAGACGATGAAAAGTCTTATGACTGGGAACAGGCGTATTTGTCGTATCACAATAACGCCCATGAGATAAGTAACGAGTATAGAACCTTCCGTGGGAAAATTATCATACCTGTCACCCATTATAAAATCCCCGTTATCAGCCTCGGTAAAGACACCCCCAAGGAAGCCGTCTGCCAAGTGTTCGAGAATGTGAACCAAGGTGGCGTATCGCTGACGGTCTTTGAGTTGGTGACGGCTGTCTTTGCTATGGATGACTTTGAGCTTCGCCCGGATTGGAAGAATCGGAAGTATGGTAGATTAAATGGTGATATTCTCTCTGTGGTCACGGCCACCGATTTCTTGACGGCTTGTACGCTCCTTTCCGCCTATAAGAAAGGCGGCACGGTCAGCTGCAAGAAAAAGGATGTCCTCAATCTTAAACTGGAAGACTATAAAAAATATGCCGATGACCTTACCCAAGGCTTTGCTGGAGCGGAGATGCTACTCATTGAGGAGAGTATTTTCGACAAGCGTGACCTGCCATATACGACGCAGATCATTCCCCTGGCGGTGCTTTGCACCTTGCTCCTGCCGGATAATCGTATCAAATCCTCCAATGTGAAGAATAAAATCAAGCAGTGGTATTGGTGCGGCGTGTTTGGCGAACTTTACGGCAGTGCCAACGAGACCCGCTATGTCAACGATGTGGTGGGTGTCATGAAATGGCTGGAAGGCGGGGATTTACCAAAGACCATCGTGGATTCCTACTTCAATCCCATGCGTCTGTTGATGCTACAATCTCGGCGTAGTGCCGCTTATAAGGGCATTATGGCTCTGATAATGAAAAACAACAGCCGAGACTTTATCAGCGGACAGGCTATGAGCCTTGCTCTTTACAAGGCTTCCGGTATTGACATTCACCACATTTTCCCGCGAAGCTACTGTCAGAAACAGGGCTACGACAGTCTGAAATGGGACTCCATCATCAACAAGACACCTATCTCCTACAGCACCAATCGAGAACTTGGCGGTGCTGCTCCCAGCGTGTACTTAGCGCGCATTGACAAGAAGAAAGTGGAGCATGGGGATTTACGGGAATTTCTGTCCAGCCATTGGATCGATATGGATGATTGCCTGAGCGATGACTTTGAGCACTTTATCGTCCACCGGGCAAGAAAAATCCTTGATGCCATTGCAAGTGCCACCGGCAAGCCGATTTCCGGCAGGGATAGCGAAGAAGTGAAAAATACCTTCGGTGATAGTATCTAAAAATGGGGATGTGCTAAGAACGATAAGCACATCCCCATTTTTATTCTTCCGAGGGCTCTTTACCTAATAGTGTAGCAAATTCAGCATTGATTTCCTTCATGCGGTGATCTTGGTTAAAGAAATGAAAGCCCCATATTTTATATTCATTATCATCGACAAATTTTATAGTTGGAATGACCTCCTCTTTCAGTTGAAGGAGAAATTTTTCTTTCCATTCGTCTTTTTCCAGCAGATGATTACCTTTCGGCTCCACAAAAATTTGTATTTGCTCATAGCCATCAGTTTTTTCCTTTTGCAAGAAAAGCACATAATCCGGCTCAAAGCGCTCGCCATCCTCGAAGGAGTATAGGTGGAAAACACGCTCATTGCGGACAAGGTATACTTTGTTGTAGATTTTCCGTAAATCATCTACATAGCTTTTGAAATAGGCTACGAATGCCTTTTCCTCCGATGTGCCGAAATTGTCCGTATATGCGAACCAGTCTTCTTGCGACAGGTCAATCTTCCAATCCGGCTTGACAGAAGAGTCATTTTGGGAAATGCCAATGCCGCCGTCATGAGGATCGGTGTAGTTGACACTCTTGTCCTTGAAAATCTCACGCACCTTTTGGGCATGAAATTCCTTAGTGCCAAGATATGTTTCCTCGATGGCCGATATGGAATCGCCGATTTTTTTCAAGACATAGCGCATGGCATCATACAGCGTTTGCATAGAAGGCATTTCGTCCTGACTTTTGATATCTATCCTTACGCCGCCCAAATATTCCTCGGAGGTGATAAAGTCACGGGTAGAGGTTATATTCGGGAAGTATTCGTGTAGCTTGTTAAACTTGAACACAGGATACTTCATCATAGCTTTATGAACCAAGGCGTAATTTCTATCAGCGATTTCCTTTATGGTCAGATGAGCTGTTTTCGTCTCGATTTTGGCATCGGAAGTGGTATTCTTTTCCTTCATAACATCATCCAGCCCAGAGGAACCTATCGCTGCATCGAATTTGTAAATATCATCCCGCACCGTAGGCGTAAGTCCCCGCACTTCACTGCGGCTCTTGACCTTGCGTTGATTCAGGAAAATCATGCCTTCCTTGTAAATGTCATCTTCTTTGAAACTCTCCTTCAGAATATAGTCCCGCTGGACAATTTCGTCCTTATCAAGACCAATTTCACGGAGTGCTCCTTTTAACTCCGTAATATAGCGATGGTCATTCTGGCAATGATAGTAAAGCGTTTCCAGCACACGTAGAGGAGCCCCGGTATCCTCGTCAAACTTGCGTTGGAATTTCGGCTGTTCTTCGGCGAGTTGGAATGGGCAGTATCTTGCGCCACGTCCAATAAGCTGCGCCTCGGCTATGGTGGATGGAGCCAATTTCTTGCTACCAGACTGGCGCGTCTCGTAAAGGCGTACAATGTCAAAGAGATTCAAGACGTCCCAACCCTCATCCAGTTTTTTTACCTCAAAGATTGCTCGGTAGGGATTGTCAGCATCTTCAAGAGAGTTTAGGAGAATTTGTTTATTGGTGGCATCTTTGTCATCATTTACCGAAACACAATGCTCCTCGGAAAAATCATCGCGAATTTCTGCCGCCAACGTCTCCATGGAGATGTCATTATCGGTAAAATACTGCAAAGCGGCTTTCATAGCTTCATTGTTCCCGGCAGCGGCAACGGATGATAATTTTGCTCCCGTGAGGCTCTTTATCTCTTTGATAAAGTCTGCCATGAAATCCTTGCTGTCGGCGATTTTTGCCGCTTTAAAAAGCACCACGGGCTTTACGGACAGCCGATTGTCCTGAAATACTTTCAGCCTATATTGGCTGAGAAGAATCGCCATAAGTGCGCGCTCCATAATGGCGGCATCGGAACGCACGGTGACGATGTCCTTCGAATAGCGGTCGGTATAAAATTTTTTAAGGGGATAATCGAAAACAATTTTATTTTCGTAGGTAGCCTTGATTTTTTGATTGGCAAGGTCGCAGGTGGCGGTGAATTCCAGCAAAATGTTATCCGAATTTTGATCCAGGATACGTTTCACCGTTCCCTCCCAAGAGCGAATATCCTCTTCCTCGGTGGAGCTCTTCTTATTCTTCGTTTCTATATTCAGATGATGGGCTTCATCTGAAATAAGCACCACTTTATGCTCTGCAAAGTCATCGAAGGACATGGCTCCTTCCTTCACCGTGTACATATCCATGTGGAGTCCTTGGGTAGTGGCAAAGCAAATATTGATGGCACTCTCATCGGAATACTGGAAGTTATCCACCTGTCGGATTTGAATTTGCTCCCCATCGAGCATGATACTGTCGGCGAAGAGATACTTGGTGGATGCGCCGTTTAGGAAGTTTTCCTTCGTCTTCTTCACGATATTGGAGAGGTTCACGAAAAAGAGGAAATTGCGGTATCCCTGACGATAAAGGGACAGTATTAGCCCTGCCATGATGAGTGTCTTACCGCTGCCGGTAGCCATATGAAATAGGACTTGGAGCGGCTTCGGGCGGTTCTTTCCCTCGAAGTGGGTGATGAAGTTTTCAAAAGCTTCTTTCTGGTAGGGGCGCAGTTCAAAGTTAGGGTTTAGATTATCGGCGATGTAACCGGGTAGCGTTTTCGCATATCCCTGCTCCCGCAGGACATCAATTTTCTCGTACAGAAAAGCCACTCGTTACGCCTCCTTGTAAAAACTCTTGGTAAATGCTTTGTCTACTTCGGAAATGTTAAACTCCGCATCGTCCATATCACATTTATTCACATAAAGAAGATTCTTGTCCAGAAGTTCTATGAGGAATTTCTTCTGATTCTCAAGAGATAATGCGTCAAAATCTTCGGCGGCTTCGTCAATGGCAGCAGGGTCAACCTTGTAACTGATGAAGCCGCTTTTTTTCATTTTGCCCCAGATAGTGGCGAGAGTATCGCTGCCCGTTGCAGATTCGATTTCTTCTACCACGGCTTGATTGAGTTTCGCTAATTCGCAATACACGAAGGTACCACCACCTTGCCAGTTTACGTCTTTAGAGATACCGCCTTGTTCACCAGCTATAACTTTCTTCAAGCGTTCTATAATGAATGTTTGGATATAATCCATTTGCTCACAAAGGATATATCTACGATTCATCTTGTTTGCTACAGCCGCCGATGTGCCACTACCGCCAAAGAAGTCGAGTATTATATCTCCCTCTTTGGTTGCAATATCAAAAATCTTTTTAATAACTCTTTCTGGTTTTGGAGTTTTGAAAAGATCACTTGTTGTTATATTGGGATTTAACTTTTTTTGCTCATATTTTGCTTGCCTCGTATGACCAGTTACATCAATATCCAACCATAGCGGTTCTTCGCATATGTCCCACAATGTTGACGGTGGTAAACCTTGTTGTTCATTTAAATATGTTCTACGAATAATTCCTGTTTCGTCATCATTAAAACGAATTTCTCCTGTTTTCATGCGACGCTCAAGTTCAGTACGATTCCAACGCCAGCCGTTTGCAGGAGGAGCAATTACATTTCCGTTAGGTGTTGTGATGCTGTAACGCAAATTCGGTCTTGGATTTGGAGAATTCACTGGGTTACCATCAAACCAAGGGCCTCGGGGATCATTGTCTGGGTTTTTGTAGTGTTTCGACTGCTCCTCCGTTCTGTCCAATTTATAACTTTCCCAATTTTCATCTTTGGAATAAACCAATATGTAATTGTGATCTTGTGAAAACTGTTTTGCGTCATTATTGCTGTTATCACAATTTCTCCAAATTACAGTTTGGATATATCTTTCTCTCCCAACAATTTCATCCATAAGTATTTTCAAATAAGACTGCTCATTATCATCGCAAAAAACAAATATTGTTCCTTGCTTTGAGAGTAGCCGCACAGCAAACTCAATTCTGCTTTTCATGAACGTAAGCCAAGACGAATGTTTAAAACTATCGTTATATCCGAAACCACTATTGGCAGTGTTATACGGTGGGTCAATACAGATACACTTCACCCGTCCCTCATACCGCTTCAAAAGTGATGCCAATGCCAAGAGATTATTTCCTTTTACGATGAGATTATCATTTTCGGAAAAACTCGTAATGTTTTCTTCTACGCCGTCTTTGGTGTAGCGTTTCGCGCCAACCAGCACCTTGGGATAAAGCAAACGGTCAATCTCATCGGGAGCAAGTGTCTCATTATAGAAAATCTCCTGCCGCTTCTGATCTTCTTTCGTCTGCCCACCTTCAAGGACGCAATCCTTGTAAGGGAATACCAATTCCACCTTGCCGGAGGAAGTAATCATTTCGCCTTGCTCATCCGTAAGGCCGATTTTATTTTTGAAACGGGTATAGCTGTCCGGCAGAAACTGACGGTTGTTGATGACCCAAGCAAACCCCATCTTGTCAAAAACCTTCACACCATCAATATCGGCAAAGAACCTCTTTGTGGTTTCTTCGTTGGTAAGAAGCAATTTGATAAGTGGTGCATCCATCTTCATAGCCGACTCGTACACAGCATTACGGAGAAACGTGCCGTCCTCGGCAACAAACCGCTCGTCCTGCTTTAGGACGGTGACTACCGTTTCGTAAAAATTAGCCATTTATAAATCTCCTTCATCAATAAAAATTTCGGGTACATTGTACTGGATCTCTTTTGTGTCGTTGCGTACCAATTCGTTGGGGGAGCGCAGAAGTACCTGCTTTAGCAGTTTGGGATTGTCTGCTGTGCCTCGCACGTACTCGGCGGCATGACGTTGAATATACTCGGTGGAATCACGCAGAAAACCGCTACGCTGCAAAAGAATACGCAGCCGATTAGTCGTGCCGTATTCAATAAATTCATGCCAGTCATTGGTTAGTGTTTCGCCGGGATGTTGTCGTTTATATTCTTCCGTAAATTTTAGGAAGTAATTGGAAAGCCGGAAGAGTAGAACCTCCTCGATGGCTTCCAACGTTTCACCAATGATAATGTTTTTATGAGCCTGTGAACCGTTATAGGTTTCTTTATTCACATAATCGACTCTTACGGTTCGTTGTTTCTTGGCATAATCCTCTATGCTCATCCTTAAAATGAAATTTAGTCCGTAGCCTTGCATCCAATGAATCAAGAGAACCGCATACCAAGATAGCAGAGTATATTTGCCGTGGTTTTTATAGCCAAGCGTCTTTTTTTCGTAAATATGCCATTTGAATGCTTCGGCTAACTTCGTTAAGAAGTCTACCGTCTCATAGTAATCGGGCCCTTTCTTTCCATCTTTTATGATAGGGTAGCAAAGCCCTTCTTGTATAAGTTTTCGGATGCCGCTGACTTGGTCATAAGACACGTTTATGTCATCGCTGGATTGTTTTTCCGGGAAGGAAAACATCTTTCGTATTTTAGCCTCGTCATCCGGTGTTAAAACATCATAAAATTCCTTACGGACTCGGCTTCGGCGATGGTTTTCAATATCACCGAGGAGGATAAGCATCGTTTTACGCATCAAATCATAGTTGTCCGCTCCTTGGCTGCTAGGATAACTCTGTATTTCGATATTTCCGCTAAGTAATGTGTCACGGATAAATTTCTTTTGATTATATGTTAATTCCGTTTCTATGGACAGCTTCTGCGGAGGAATATCGCTTTTTAGCAATCCTTCAAAATTTTTCAGTTCATCATCGTTATCGTTTTTTATTTCCTTTTCCAAGCGGACAATAAATACATTGCCAAAAAGATTATACTTCGCCCGTCCCACGCGCCCCATAAGGTTTTTGAAATCTACCTCATTAAAGGGGCGTCTGCCTTTTTTGTGGCTGGTTATAAAAAGATTATCCGCAGGCAGATTGATTCCCTCCAGCAAGGTACTGGTACAGAAAAGTGTCTTAATTCGACCGTCCCGGTAATAATTTTCCAATTGAAGCCTTATGTTTGCCGGAAGATAGCCAATATGATATGCGACACCCTTTTCCACCAACTCGGCAAGATAATACTCTTTGTGAACATCCCCTCTTATTTCCTCGGCAAATGCCCGCAAGTCAGTATCATTGAGCGGTGTCATATCCTGTGCATATTTTCGGGCAAATGTTATAGCATCATACTTTGACTTGCAATAAATGATGTTTTGACGTGCGTTTCCTTGCGGATTGAGACTGACACGCTTGATGATATCGTTTAATGTACATCCGTGAGGTAAATCATTTAATGCTATGTATTTTTTTGCATACGAATCGAAGATGCGCACATTCCGTTCATGAAGATCCACTACATATTTTACTTGGCTTACGGGTGAGTAATGACTCGCCAATGCATATTTATCGGCCTTATTCTGATTCAGTTTTGAGGCTAGTTGCAAATACACCTGTGGATTTGGAATGTTGGGTGAGGCAAATATCAAATTGGTGTGACCTTGCCGTTCCTCGATTTTATCAATGACCTTGTAATAAAATGCACTGCGTTTGTCATTGGAGGAAATTTTGTGAGCCTCGTCCACAAACAGATAATCTATGCGCAATTCTGGATGGTCAATCAGAATATAAAGCATCCGTTCCGGCGTTACCACGAAAATATAATTATGTTCCGTTTCCAAGACTAATGCACCAGTCGATGTCACAACACGGTAGTTCTTTTCTTCTAAAAGTGTGGTGAGACTGTCGATTATTTCACTTTTTACCTCATTAATTAAAGCACGAGTAGGAATCAACAGGGCAAAATTCACATTCTCATTGTTTAGGATTTTTTCTTTAATAAAAATCCTCATCATAAAAGTCTTTCCCATAGATGTAGGTGCGGAAAAACTAAAATAAGGCGAAGAAATACCGTCATAAATATGCTTTTGCGACGGAAAGAATGTACTTTCCTCATCAGTAGGAACCTTTAAGTATTCCATATGGTGACGCATAAACAAGTTTTCCAAAAAAGAGACATTCTCAAAATCCGGCTTTATGCGCCTCATGCCGAGAAAGTGTCCCGTGGAAGAAAGAACAGAAGCCAAATAATAGCGTATATCCTCATTTTCGGGATATAGCTCATGCAGCAATGCTACCATTTCCTGCGCTCGTGTGCGATGTATATCGGATAAATTCGTGCCGCAAGACTTCGACAGCAAATCTGCGAAGGATAATGCATCATCGATATTTATCGATTCCTCTGGAATATTATCAAAAGAAAACAGCTGCCTTGAGTAATTATAGAGGATACGGCTGTATAGCCTTTGCAAATATGTGTTGTTGTCGATTTTAGAAAATATATGCTCTCCTAAAGTCACAGGTCTAAATTCTTTCACCCTGTATCCTCTCCAATTTGTAATAGACGGTTCATTATTCGCTGCTTATCCCTATCAGCATCGTTAAAGGGAAGAAGATATATGTACAACGGAAAACCGGTTAATCCGTTGTGGCTAATGGCATCTTCTATTTTGTCCAAATTACAGTCGATGTCGCTTTTGATTTGTGATAAAACGGCATCTTGATATTGCATTACGGTTTTCCCGTTTGACGAAACATGGCTAAGACTGTATCCCATAAAAAAGCCAAATGCAGAATCCGGCCTTTTGGCGGACGATTCCTTGGGAATAAGTATGGCCTCCATCTGGTCGCGAATTTCTTTTGAAGGCGCAGTTGCAAATATATTTGCTTCGATAAATGTTCGTTCGCTATTCTTGTTTCTCCTTAGGATAGCCGCCTTTGCAAATGCCTGATCAATAGTCTCGCACAAATTTCCGTTAATGATGGATGTTCCTAAAACTATTTGACTGGACGGCGGAGATGTATTTAGCGAAAGCAAGTGGATACCGCTACTGGAACTCGTTTTTATGCCGCCAAAGTTTCCAATCTCCGCTGCGCTCATCAATTTAGGAGCATTGAGTACATCTTCAAGGAATGCGTATAAAAGGATTTCACCAAGTTTATCTCCCGGCTGTATCCCCGTTTTTGAAACAATTTGCTTCAATTCGTCTACGGCATCGTAGGTTACTGATACCACATCACCCTCGTTTATATAATCATTTATTTTTGCCCGCGAGAAAAAGTAATAACCGATATTGCTACGGAGATATTTTTGCAATGCTTGATAATCAAATTCAAAGTCATCAAATTTCAGAGCATATATCTGTAAGTCATGAGTTGCAGATATAGAAAGCGTTCTTGTTGAAATGTGTGAAAAAACACTACCGAAGTCTTTTATTGTAGTTTTTGGAATTGATGGGGAGGCTATTGGAATAGTGTTTTTATATAGCGTTATTGTATCAGAGTAGCGTAGGTAATTATCACAATAGTTTTTACCTATCGATTTCGTAAAGTCTGGGTAAAGTGTATTGTCGGTTTTAGTCAGTGCAAATAGAAAAACATCTGTAAGAAATTCGGAAAAAATAAATTCGTTCTTTTCCATTAATTCTTCTTTTTTAAGCGAGTTTATTGTGCCAATTTGGACATCTGTAGATATGGTGTTATCTTTGCATATGATGTTTTTTAAAGCAAGGATACCGGCCTTCTTCTTTTCCTCTTGAATGTGCGGGAGTATGCGTATTCGCAGGCTGCGTTCGATGGCGTGAGAAGACTTTGCTGTAGCCATTTGTATGATTTCTGGCAGAAAATTTTGTTTTGACGAATATATTTTTTCAAAGTTTGTTGGGCTATATGTCACATCGTTCTTCTTTCCTTTGGGACGATAGTGAAATTCTATAGCATCATCGTCGCATAATAACAGCATTACTTGTTCGCTGATGAAGGAAAATTTACGTGCGGTAGTAACGGCACATGATGTCAGCACTCTTATGTAAGAGCCAATGCATAAATGTTCCACTTCCGCACCTCCAAGTCGAAGGAATTATTCGTCCTTAATTATGTCAACAACATCGCCTATATCGCAATCCAAAGCTACGCATATTTTACCTATGACATCCATGCTCACAGCTTTGTTTTTTCCCATCTTCGCAATGGTAGAGGATGTAATCCCCGTTTGCTCCATTAAATCCTTTTTACGCATACGTTTGTCTATTAAGAGTTTCCATAATTTATTGTAGCTATACTCCATAGAAGCACCTCCGGGCACAGTTAGACCCTATACACCTTTACATTGTATCACATAAATGGTAGTTGTACAAGAAAAACTTTAACATCTCAAAGAAAAAGCACAATTAATCGCATTCTGTATCCGTTCTGCTTCTATTCTGTTTTTCATTCGGTTTTTTGGGGAGGCGAAGCTGTTACTATTTTAATCAAGGTAGGTTGTCAACTTTCCTACCAATTAATCTCTTAGTCCGAAAAGCGCGCGCGAAAAGGACGGAGGGCGCATATATGTCCATGGCACAGCCAACGGCTGGGCATGGGCGAAGATGCTCCCGCCGTACCCTCGTGCGCCCATTTTTAGGGTTTGCCGGGTCTGTGGGCATCTTTGTCCGCAGACCTTTTTGCGTCCACCGTCCCATTCGGACGGAAAGGACGCTGAACGATGAAAAAATGCAACAATGAAGCAAAGAGCAAGCCCTTTTACCTTCCCAACCGTGCCTGTTATCTCACGGAAGACGGCAAATATTATTGCTACGAACGCTGGGACGAGGAGGCCAAGCGCACGGTCACGCAAAAAATCGAAATTGGCAAAGACCTGTCGCTGGACATTACACTCATCCTTGACGAACTCGACCATGACGAGGATTTAAAGGAGTATTACGCCCGCAAAGCCCGTAGCCGTGCCTTTGACCATGCGCTGGAAACCTACCAGTCGAAACCGAATAGCGAGGACTCCATAGACCCGTGGGAAACTGTCGGCGCAAAAGGTGGTAGCCCGGAGGATGTGTTCTTTGCCGAGCAGGAAGCGGAAAATCCGCAAGTTGCTCAAGTCCGCACCATTATTGATGAAAAATGTACCGAGGAACAGAAGAAATTTATCGTCGACCACTTTGGCAAGCAAATGCAGCTTGAACAGATGCGCCAAGCCGAGGCAAAGGCTACGGGCAAATTGCCGTCCGCTCCCGCTATGACGCAACGCAAAATGAAGATTATTGACAAGATTGCCAAAGCTCTCGGAGTAGAACGCATCAAGCGTCATCGCCGTTCTCCCCGCAAGGATTAAGTTATGTTTGGCAGACATATTGGATGCGGTCGTAGTCCTCCCCAGGCCGCATCCAAAGAGGGGGTTAAATTTTTATCTGGTAAGTGAGGGGCTTGTTAAATGTCCCAATTCAAAAAAGGAGGAGATTTCAATGGTGCCAAGTCACAAGGTTCGTATCAATGTCGCGGACAAGCACGGCAGCAAGCAGACGGTCTTGCAGAGCAGCCACATGAGCATACCGAAACGTCTGCTGACATTTTTCTTCGGCGATTTCTGCGATGTTCTCGTGCTGACGCCCGGCTCGTCCGTCCACGGCATCGAGATAAAGGAAATGCGTGGTGGTAGCAGTGATTAAGGATACGACCATGCCGATTACCGTAAAGCCATACGACCATCAGCAACATGGCTACGAATTTACCCTCGGCCTGTACGGGTTGCTGCCGTCCAATCTGCATAGCAACGGCGCAGCACTTCTGATGGAGATGGGGACAGGGAAGAGCCTCACGTCTATCGGCGTAGCAGGGACGCTTTATCAATGTGGCTATATCAATCGTCTCTTGATTGTCGCTCCGCTCTCCATCACCACCGTCTGGTTAGAGGAATTCGAGAAATTTGCGGCATTTCCATATACGTTGTCCGTCCTTGATGGCAATAGTGCCAAAAAGCGTAGAGCAATCGAGGAGTTCTCCGGCAATGGACTTGAGGTACTTGTCATCAACTACGAGTCGGCATGGCGGCTGGAAAAGGAACTGGCCGCTTGGCAGCCGGACATGATTGTCTGCGATGAAGGCCACAAAATAAAGACGCACAACACCTCGGCATCAAAAGCAATGCACCGATTAGGCGCGGCGGCGAAATATCGGATGCTATTGACGGGGACACCCGTAACCAACAAGGCTCTGGATATTTTCAGCCAGTACAAATTCCTCAATCCGGCGATTTTCGGACGGAGTTTCTACACCTTCCGTTCCCGCTATTTCTACATGACCGGGTACGGACAACATACTCCCGTCATGAAGGATTCGATGGAAAAAGACTTCACACGGCGGCTCCACTCCATCGCATTCCGGGCAACCAAAGCCGAATGTCTCGATTTGCCGGATACCACGGATATTGTCCGCAAGGTCGTTCTGGAGCCGAAGGCTACGAAGATTTATCAGTGGCTCGTAGATGAAAGCTATGCGGAACTTGCAAGCGGCGAAGTTACTGTACCCAATGTGCTGACGCGCCTTTTGCGCTTATCCCAACTGACTGGGGGATTCCTCGGCAACGATGACAACAGCCGTGTGGAGCAGGTCAGCAACGCAAAATTGACGGTGCTTGAGGATATCATCGACACATCGGTTCAGGAGAATCAAAAGCTGGTGATTATCGCCCGTTTTGTGCCGGAGATACACGCCATACAAAAAATGCTGGAAAAGAAGGTCATCCGCTACTCCCTCATTATGGGCGAAGTGAAAGACCGGTGCGAACAAGTCCGCCAGTTTCAATCAGATCCCGATGTTCCCGTCTTTATCGGTCAAATCGCAACGGCGGGTATGGGACTGACATTGACGGCGGCCAGCACAATGGTCTTCTACTCGTTGGACTACAGTATGTCAAATTACGAGCAATGCCGCGCCCGTATTCACCGGGCAGGGCAGAAATTTCCCTGCACCTACATCCACATTATCGCCAAGGGCACGGTGGATGGCAAGGTCATGCAGGCTCTAAAAAACAAAGCCAATCTCGCCAAATCCCTGATTGACGATTGGCGGAGCGGCAATAACCCGTTTGCATAAGGAGGTCGTGAATATGGAAGAACAGGTCATATCCAATGAGATGTTTGCTTTGGCAGAGCGTTTGAAGGAACTCAAGGACGCCAAAACCGCATCGGAGCAGAAAACGAAGGATATCAACGCCGAGCTTGAGACGGTCGAAAAGTCGCTGGCCAAGATGATGGTGGACACGGAAACCCAAAATTTCACTCGCGGCGGTACGATGTTCTCCCTCACCAATAAAACCCGCGCATCGGCGGTGGCAGATTCCAAAGCCAAGCTGTACAGGGCATTGAAGCGCAAGGGGCATGGGGATCTGGTGTACGAAACGGTCAACGCCAACAGCCTGTCCGCTTTCGTCAACGAGCAGATAGCCGAGAACAACGAGGAACTGCCCAAGTGGCTGAATGGCCTCGTCAATGTATATGAGCAGACAAAGGTAAGCGTCCGCAAAGCGGCGCGCAAGTGAGAAAGGACGGAGGTTTATATGGCAAAGAACAACGAAATCGCAACCCTGAGCAGCAACGAGAGCTTTTTGGCTCTGCAGGACTTCAATTTCGCCGATGTGATGGCTGAAGAGATGAACGGTCTCTCCGCTTCCTTCGAGCGGGTCAAGATCCCCATCGGCGGTGGCACGGTTTTTGAGATTCCGGGGGACGATTCCGATGATGTGGACACCGTGAAAGAAATCAATGCCGTGATTCTGCACCATCACCCCTTGAACGCCTACTACTCCACCAAATACAAAGGCGGCTCCAATCCCCCGGACTGCGGAAGTTTCGATGGAGTCACAGGACACGGCAACCCCGGTGGCCTGTGCAAAAACTGCCCCTACAACGAATTTGGCTCCGGCGAGAACGGCGCAAAAGCCTGCAAAAATCGCCGTCGGCTTTATCTTCTTCGCGAAGGAGACATCTTCCCCATGATTCTGTCCCTGCCCACCGGCTCCCTTAAGGGCTTCACCCGTTATCTCATGCGGATTTTGCCCAAGTACAAAACTTCCAACGCCGTGGTGACTCGTTTCACTTTGAAGAAAGCCAAGTCCAAAACCGGCATCGATTATTCGGAGGCGCAGTTTGCCGTCAGCCGTGTGCTGTCGCCAGAGGAACACGCCTTGATTGCCGCCATGACCGAGCAGGTAAAGGCTATGAGCGTAAAAGTAGGCTACGACAGCGAGGACACCGTTCCTCCCAATGTAGATCCAGAAACCGGGGAAATCATCGAGCCGCTGAACTGACCAATATCTAAATCGCTCCGAAATTGCCGAGGGATATGCTCCCTCGGTGCCGGAGCAGAAGGGAAAAGGCTATGGAACCAATTTATCAATGCGTGACCGGGGCAACGGAAATCGAAAAATACATCCACGGTTACGCCGTTGTTGCCTGCGATTTTGAAACTGCGCCGGACGAGCCTTATCGCAAAGAACCCAAAGCCGCCTTGGATTCTGCCAAGGCTCATATCGTGGGTTGCTCCTTTTCCGTAGAGCCAGGGACGGGGATTTATGTTCCCGTGGCTCACAGGCAGGGAGAAAATATCGACCCGGCTGAATTTTTCCGTTTCCTCGGAAAATTCCTGACTGACACCAACATCATCAAGATTGCCCACAACATCGCATTCGAGTCAATGATGGCCTATGCCAAGGGCATCGTGATACAGCCGCCGGTCTATGACACCATCTGTGCCGCGCAGATGACATTAAAGAGCACCTACGACTTCCGCAATCTGAATGAGTGCGGTCTGAAGAAACTGGCGGCAGAACTTTTTGACGAGCCTTTGCCCACCTTTGCCGATGTGACCGATGGAAAGTTTTTTGACGAACTGGATGCGCAGGATGCAGAGACCGTCCGCTATGGCGCAGCCGATTCGGATTTTGCCCTGCGGCTCTACTTCCTCTTTAATGACTGGTTTGACCGCTATCTCCCCAAGCACAGATATATCGTGGAAAATATCGAATCTCCTACGGCTGTATATCTGGGCATTATGAAAAATAACGGCATCCCGGTCAACTTTTCCCTTATGCAGGAGCGTAAGGGTGAGGCCGAAGCCGAAATGGAGCGGATTCGCAAGGAAATAGCCTTCATTATCGGCGATGTCAGTATCGGAGCCAACTGCTCCACACAGGCATTCAAAAATTATCTTTATCGGGATCTGAAACTGCCTGTCCTTAAGACCACGGGGACGAACCGCGAGGCGGCGGACGATATGACCATGATTCTCCTCAAAGAATGGTGCGACCAAAACCGCCCGGAACTGTCTCGGCTCTTTACCTTGGTGCAGGAATACCGTAAGTGGGGCAAGCTCAAAAGCACATACATCGACGGCTACATGAAATACATCAACACGGTGACGGGACGCATACACCCGGATATCTTCGCTCTTTCCACGGACACGGGGAGAATGAACTGTCAGCGTCCCAATTGCCAGAATATGCCCCGCAAGACCAATGACCCCATCGGCGTGAGGAATTTTATCAAAGCACCCAATGGTCATCTTATTCTCTCGCTGGACTTCTCCCAGATAGAACTTCGTGTCGGCGCATTTTACTGCCGTGACGAGCGCATGATGGAAACCTACAGGACTGGCGGAGATATACACGCCGCCACCACATCGGTCATCTTCGGAGTCAGCTACGAGGAAGCGCAGGACAAGCATTGCAAGGATTTCAAAGAAAGGCGCACCATCGCCAAAAATGTCAACTTCGGCACATTTTACGGGCTGTTTCCCAAGGGACTGCAAAACACTCTCAAATTCAAGGCTGGGGTGGAAAAGACTCTCTCCGAATGCGAATCCATTATAGCCAATCTCAAAGCCGGATACAGAGGACTTGCAACGTGGCAGGAGGACACGAAAGCAAAGGCTGCACGGAGAATGTACAGCGAAACATGGCTGGGGAGGCGGCGTTATCTTCCCAATATACGCAGCGACAACTGGAGCGTGAAGTCATTTGCCGAGCGATGTTCTCTCAATACACCGATTCAAGGGACGGCAGCGGATATTTTGAAATTGGCTATTTTCCGCATTTTGAAGGGTCTGCCGGATCGACCGTGGCTCAAACCGATACTCCAAATCCACGATGAATTGACATTCATTATTCCGGCGGAGCGGCTCAACGAGGCGGTGGCATTTATTCGCAAGTGTATGGAGGAGCAACCTTTCCCGGAATTTGACTTGCCCCTTATCGCTGAAGCGTCTGCCGGAGAGACTTTCGGCACAATGGAAGAACTGGATTGATATATGGCTGACCTACCGGCAACACGGGGAGAAAGCGAGATTTACCATGAACGAGATTAAAGTTTGGAACTTTGAAGATAGCACTGTGCGTACCTTGACCATCAATAATGAGCCGTTTTTCGTTGGGAAAGATGTAGCTGACGTTCTTGGCTACGGAGCGGCAAGAAATGCTATTGCCGCCCATGTGGATGCGGAGGATAAGCTGACGCACCAAATCGATGCGTCAGGTCAGAAACGTAATGTGACGCTCATCAACGAGAGCGGTCTTTACAGCCTTATTCTCGGCAGCAAACTTCCCAAGGCAAAAGAGTTCAAGCGGTGGGTGACGAGCGAGGTTCTGCCGTCCATCCGCAAGTATGGCCTGTATGCCACCGAGGAACTTTTGAACAATCCCGATGTGATGATTGCCGTCTTGACGGAACTCAAAACCGAGCGTGAAAAAACCGCCCAGCTGCAGAACACCGTAGCCGTGCAAAATCAGCAGCTTGCCGAATTGCAGCCGAAAGCCACCTACTACGACGTAGTCCTGAATTGCCCTGACCTCGTGACAACCACTACCATCGCCAAGGACTTCGGTTGGAGTGCCATCAAGCTGAACGGCTATCTCCACGAGCATGGCATCCAATTCAAGCAAGGCGACATCTGGCATCTCTATCAGCAGTATGCCGAGCAGGGCTATGCCGCCACCCGTACCAATATTTACACGGGGAGCGATGGTGAGCAGCATTCGCGGGAACACACCTATTGGACGCAAAAGGGGCGGCTCTTCATCTACGAATTGCTCAAGAGCAACAACATCCTCCCATTGATGGAGCGTGAATCCGCTTAAGCCAAAATCAACATCTGTGCGAGACTCGGAGCATTGCTGTCGGCGATGTTCCGAGCGACCTCGCAGAATATGGAGCGACATATGTGCAAATATAAAAACAGAGAGGGCTACGACGACCCCACGGCGGGAGCGGCGGTGAGCCAAGTGATGAAGGAATACCGAAAGGAACAGCGTAGGCGGTTCGCTGCAAAGAACCGCAGGAAAATATATGTGGCATCCAGATATGCCGGGGACATACAGGCCAACATCGAAAACGCTATCTGGGCTTGCCGCTATGTTATTGACAAAGGATATATGCCCGTGGCAAGCCATCTGCTTTATCCGCAAATTCTGAATGACAGCAATCCCCGTGAGCGGGAACTTGGTCTGATGTTCGGTCTTGCCCTCCTTGCGACCTGCGATGAGGTATGGGTATTTACGGCAAACGGCGAGGTTTCTTCCGGCATGGCAAAGGAAATCGAGGAGGCCAAGCGGCTGGGCATTCCCGTGCGGAAACTGGAAATGGGGGAAAGCTGATATGGAAGTCACGGCAACGGATGTACTGAACAGCCTGTTCAATCCCTCGGAGACCGTCTGTTTTCGCGTCTTTGAGGACAGGAAGGACGGCGTGTTCCACGGGGCAAAGTTGGAATGCGAATGCGGAAAATACATGGGCATCGAAGAAATCCTCAAAAAACACAACGAGCAAAATCGCGGGATTTTCTTCGTGGTCAACTACGGCGGCCATGACGATGCCGCCATCACCCGTATCAATGCACAATTCTTCGAGATGGACAACGACTCCTTTGAGGAACAGCAAGCCAAGGTGGACGCCTTTCCCCTGCCGCCGTCCATGATTATTCGCACCCGCAAGTCCCTGCACGTCTACTACTTCGTGGACAGCACGGCGAAGGTGGAGCGTTTCCGCATCATTCAGCAGCAGATGGTAAAGCACTTTAACGGCGATCCCATGTGCGTCAATGAATCAAGGGTCATGAGGCTTCCCGGCTTCAATCACTGCAAGAAAGAGCCTGTAGGCGTAGAGTGCATCTCTTTTCATCCCGAAAGGAAATACACCCAAGACCAGCTGTCCGATGCCCTGCCGCCGATTGACGAGCAGCCCGTGGAGAAAAAATGCGGCGCGGACAAGGGCTTGGATATCGTCATGCGTTCCTGCGATTTTTTGAAGCATTGCCGTGACGATGCCGCAACCCTCCCGGAGCATGACTGGTATGCCATGATTACGAACCTTGCCTCCTTCGATGGCGGCACGGCTCTGATACACGAAATGTCCGCTCCTTACCCGGACTACAACGAGAACAGCACACAAAAGAAAATCAATCATTTCTTGGAGAGCGGCACAAAGCCTATCACTTGCAAAGTCATCTGCGAGAAGGGCTTCAAGTGTCCGAAGTTCGCTGCCGGGGAGTGCCAGGTAAAATCCCCTGCGGCGCTTTGCTACCGTCCGATGAGTACAGACGGGCTGATGGAGGTTTTGGAAGGGATTCCCGTGACCGGGGAAACGCTGAAGGACTTGCAGGCAGCCAAGGACTTTGTGACGGATTATCTTTTCAATCAGGATGTGGTCATTGCCGATGTGATGATAAACGCCGAAATCCGCGACCACTTTAAGCTCCGGGCCACCTTCCTCAAATCCCTGAACCTTGCCTACAAGGAGGCAAGCCGCAAATACCAGTCCGGCAAGGAAGCCAAGCGGGCACAGGCGGGGACGGCCATACCCGATTGGTACGAGCCGACCAAGAGCGGTTTGCGTTTCCTGCCGGGAGTATTGGCAAAGGAGATGTCGGATACACAGCAAGTGTTTTATGCCGCCGAGCAGCATTTTTGCTATCGCGCCGGGGTCTATGACGAGATGCCGGAGATGGAAGCCCAGCGGCTGGTGCAGGAAAAACTCCTGATACGGGAATCGAAGATGCGCCACATCGTGGATGCCGAAAAACAATGGCGGCTGCTGGTGCAAAAAGACATCCGGGAACTTAATGCCAACCCCTTCATCATCAATGTGAAGAACGGTCTTTACAATGTGCTGGAGGACACCTTGACGGAGCATACCCCTGATTATTGCTCCACGGTTCAGCTGAATGTGACCTACGACAAGGAAGCCGACTGCCCGCTCTTCAAGAAATTCCTCGTGGAATCTATGGGCGGCGATATGGAACAAGTGTTGCTGTTGCAGGAGATGTTGGGCTATTTCCTCATCCCGGTCAACTCCGCACAGAAATGTTTTGTCATTGTGGGGGTGGCGAGTGCCGGGAAGTCCGTCCTGCTCCGTGTGCTGAACGATGTCCTTCTGGGCAAGCAGAATGTGTCCAACGTATCGTGGCAGGCTCTGAACGAGCGGTTCAAGACGGCAGAACTGTTTGGCAAATTGGCTAATATCTTCGCCGACCTTCCCACGAAGAACATCGATGACAATGGCATCTTCAAGGCTCTGGTAGGCGAGGATTATCTGACCGTTGAGAAAAAGAACAAGAATCCCTTTTCCTTCCAGTCCACGGCAAGGCTCCTGTTCTCCTGCAACAGCATACCGAAGAACTACGGCGATAAGTCGGAGGGCTTTTACCGCAGGCTCATCATCATACGGTTCAATCATACCGTGCCGCAGGACAAGCGCGATCCCGAACTTTTGGAGAAGTTCCGTATGGAGGCGGACGGCATTTTCCTGTTCGCTTTGGAAGGGCTGCGCAGGCTGATGAACAATCACTATGTGTTCTCCGAGACGGAGAAGAACCGTGCGGAACTCCAGCAGTACAGGGAGGAGTCCGACTCGGTGCTGTCCTTTGTCAAGGAGCATTGCGTCGTTTTGCCGGAGGGAGAAGGCAGCGTGGGCTCCACGGAACTTTTCAACGCCTACAAGGGCTACTGCGAGGAATGCGGGCTGAAACCTTACTCCCAGAAGTCCTTTGTGCAACAGATGATGACCTCGTTCCCACATTTGGAACGGAAGATTGACCGTATCGCCAAGCGACGTGTTCTTGCCGGCATCAAGCTGGGAGAAATCCTTATGTGACGGGGCTTCAGAGGACTTTTGAGATGATGAAAAAATGCGGTTTGGAACACGTGGAACACGAAAATCCCTATTTCTTTATATATTATAAAAAATACACCTATCTAATTTTTTATAAAAAAAGTATATAGTAATGGCTTTTCTCGTGTTCCATGTGTTCCAACCCTTGAAAATAAAGGAAAGTGGTGGAACACATGAAGGAGTCGGCAATCGTAAAATCAATTTTGGCGTTCCTCAAGACGCTGCCGGGGTGCTTCGCTTGGAAGGAGCATGGCGGGATGTACGGTACGGCGGGAATCCCTGACATCATCGCTTGCATTGACAGCAAATTCTACGGCTTCGAGGTCAAGACAGAGCGCGGAAAGCCCACGGCTCTGCAGGAGGCTACCATGCGGAAGATACAGAAAGCCGGCGGCATTGCCGTGGTGGTGAGGTCTGTGGCTGATGTCAAGGCCGTGCTGGACGGGAGGGATAGCAATGGTTAATCCTTACGAGAAATTGGCAAACGGTATCATTGAACAGGCTGTGAAAGATTATCGGAGAGCCGCAAAGTTTCTCAAGCGGAATCCTCGCACCAAGGAACTGGAGGATGCCGTTGCGGTTATTCGCTATCGCCGCAAGAAAGACAAAGTGGCACGGCCTTGGATGCATACCTCGGATAAAATCAGACACTATGAGCCGGCAGAAAAGCTGATGATAAAGATTGAGGATAACGAGCGCATCCAGCGGGAAACAGAAAAATTCTTCCTGTCTGACTGGTTCTCCGATTTGACTGAAATCAACGGGGAGTGGCTGTTAGAACAGCTCAAACATGAAGTGGAGGTTGGCTGATATGAGCGTGAAAAATTTTTTAGAACGGGCGCGACATCTGGATGATAGCATCAACTCCCAAGTAGCGGAACTGACTCATCTCCGTGAGCTGTCCATGAAAATCAGCAGTAGCCGCTTGGAGGAACATATCGACCATAGTTCTCCGCAGGAAGCTCCGTTTGCCAAGTGGGTGGAGCGTATCGTGGACAAGGAGAAGGAAATCAACGAGGAGATTGACCGCCTGAGACTCTCGGCCGTGTCGAACCTGCTGTCAGGGCGGCGCGACGTCGTCGTCGTGTCGAGCGTCAGCTGTATCTACGGTATGGGCAGCCCCGTGGCACTGCAGGAGAACGTCATCGAACTGCACCGCGGACAGCGCCTCGACCGCAACATGCTGCTGCGGCGGCTCGTCTCGGCACTCTACACCCGCAACGACCTCGACCTGGCGCGGGGAAACTTCCGCGTCAAGGGCGACACCGTCGACATTGCACTGGCCTACAGCGAGGTGGTGCTGCGCGTCACGTTCTGGGACGACGAGATCGACCAGATTGAAGAGGTCGACGCCGTCACCTTCAGCCGAATGGCTACGTTCGAGGAGTATAAGCTCTACCCGGCTAACCTCTTTACCACCAGTCAGGAGCAGACAAACATTGCCATTCGCCAGATTCAGGACGACCTGACGGCCCAGGTAGACTACTTTAACGAGATTGGCGACCCGCTTAAAGCTCAGCGCATTAAGGAGCGCGTAGAATACGACATGGAGATGATCAAGGAACTGGGCCACTGCTCGGGCATAGAGAACTACTCGCGATACTTCGACGGCCGAAAGGCCGGCGAGCGGCCATACTGCCTGCTCGACTTCTTCCCCGACGACTTCCTGCTCGTGGTCGACGAGAGCCACGTCTCTGTGCCGCAGATCAGCGCCATGTACGGCGGCGACCGCTCGCGAAAGCGAGATCGGAAGAGCACACGTCTGAACTCC
>CALGGN010000436.1 GCA_937915915.1 uncultured Selenomonas sp.
ACTGCCTATTATGTCTGCAAGTGGTTGGACGTGCTTCTCTCGCTCTTGGAGTGACCTGCCCCGGCTCTGCTGTGCCGTAAACAGCAAAAACCCCGCAGGGACTCGCTCTCCCTGCGGGGTTTCTGTTTTGGACGTTATGCAATCAACGCTCCTTTGCCTACGGGTAGTATAGCACATTCCCGAAGCAGATTCAAGGGTTTTATCCTGCCGCCTGCTCTTTCTGCTGTTCCAGATTCTCAAAGTAGACAAACACCTGCAGAGCCTTTTCTTCGGTGTCTATGCCGTATCTCGCCAGCTCCTTCATGCAGTCGCTTCTCTCGATGGCATATTTCTCCAAGGCAAAAATCAGCCAGGATACTGCTGGATTATCCCCAATCATGCGGTCGATCTCGTCGCCGATCTTCTCATGATTATGATTTGCCTGCTCCCACTCACCGACCAAAAATTTTATTCTAGCGTCCATAGATGGAGCCTCCCTTCATCAAGTTCACTGCAATCTCTGCCTCCTGCCGGCTCATGAGCCCAAAGCCTTTCAGTTGCTCATGGAACACCGACTCCGAAAAACGGATGTTCTGCTCGAAATCATTGAGAAGAGCCCGCGTCTCTTCCGGACGTTCCGACAGCTTTGCGATTGCCTTCCGCTTCCTGTCCGTTTCGTCGTTGTAACCGGCGAATACACAAAGTGATGTTTCCATTGCAGCGTTCATATCAGGCACCTGCCTTCTGGGTATGGAAAAACTTGTCACTTGTGTTGTTTTCTGTAATTTCCTTCATTATGTATCTCTCCCTTATTCACTTTTGATATGGGATGTGATACAATAACACCGTGAGGATGTAGGTTGCACCACATCTTTTCCCTGAACGATTCTGCGAAAATCGTTCAGGGCTTTATTTTACAAGGCATTAAGCTCCAACACTCTCTTCCTCGCTGTTCTTCAGGAACAGATTGACAAAATACATTTGCCCTCGTCCTGTGACCTTCGGTGTCTTGTTGACGGATGTATGCCCGTCAGAATGATTGATGGCGGTTTCCTTGATCTCAAACAGCTTCATATCCATACTGCGCTGTGTCGGCATGTTGTAGTCCGTTCCCTTACGCTTGATGAGATAGCCCTTTTCTCGGAGCCATTGGAACAATCTCTTTTCTCCAATCTCAACTCCGTTCTGCTTGAGAATCTTTGCCAGCTCCCCGACCAGTATATTCGTCTTGGCAACGCTCACAGCGTCGGCAAATACCACCTTTGGCCTGTCACCCTCGATTTGAGCCACAAGTGCCTTCCGATGCTGCTCCTCTTCAATCCACCGTCTGGCACGCTCGATCGGGTCTGCTATCATGTACGAATCTTGGGGCTGAGAGTTTTTCGCCTTCGGATTGAAATAGTTTTCTTCAAGCAAATCGAATACATCCCATGCTTTGTCGGTTCCGAGCATTTTACAGTGGCGCGATGCACCTTTCTTTGTCCAAAGATAAATCGTTGAAGCAAACTTGCTCAAAGGCAGGTCGAAATTTTCGACCTGCCTCTTGAAGCACTTCAGCGAGTCCCCTTCCAGCTTGAAGTAATGAACACCTTCCGTGAACCGGTCCTTGTTGTTGTTGAAGTTCTGCTTCACTTGTTTTGGTTCGCACCCGTAAGCCTCGGCCACCTGTTCCGTAGTCAATACACGCACATTGTTGTGCTCCACGACCGCCAATGATTTGTCTCCTACATTAACGATACTCATATGACCGCCCCTTTCTTCTCTTTCAGCTTCTGAAACAACTCCGGCTGCCTCATTGATAGGTCAACGCTGACAAGTTCTCTGACATATTCCTTGATACTCTGTTTGCTCAATGAACACTGAAACTTCATGATTGCATGAAGCTCGTCAGGAACATCTACCAGTACTTTCATTGCAATGCCTCCTTTGCCTTATTCTAGTATATATATTACTAAAATTAAGTATATATGTCAATAATATTTTTATTTATTTATTTATTTTTGTGGTATCATAGTAGAAGGAGGGTTATTATGAGTTTTCAGGAAAACCTAAGAAATATGCGCCAAAAAGCAGGATACACGACCAAGGATTTTTCCTTGATGTTGGGAATCCCTTATACAACATACAGAAATTATGAAACAGTGAGTATTCCTCCATTGGATATTCTTGTCAATATAGCGAGTATTCTAGGCGTTTCCACGGACATACTCCTTGGCCATGAAACAGAATCGTTCGACACGGCAAAGAATATCCTGAAATCCTGCGGCCTTGATATCCTTGTGGACAACGACGGTTCCGTCCACATCAAGGAAGGGGACATTGATTTCTGCCGGTACGACAATCTCACAGATTTCAAGGAAGCCGTCCTGTCCATGCACAAAGCCTTCAATGGCAGCGAACTGCGGAGAGAGGCTGAGCATAACTTCATATTGGCACAAATTGCGAAGGGCAATTTGAAAGGATGATGATAAGAAAAGCCCCACGGCAAAAATGAAAATTGCAAAAAAGCACCCGTAAACTGTTTACAAGTTGGAACGCAGAATGTAAAATAAAAAAGAAGCCGATCTAGCACATCGGCTTCTCCATAAAGGTTTATGGTATTGCTTGTGAGCTTTCCTTATCTGGAAATCCAGATTCGGAAGGCTCTTTTTCCGTAGTCACGGGCGTAAATCCTGCGCCCGTCCTTGAGTGTCGTCCAAGCGCGGAAGATATAAAATCCGCCTTTTGCCTTTGCCATCCTGTCCACCTCCTTATTCTTTTGTAGCGTCTCCTTTCCCCGTTAGTATCTATGTGAACAAGGTAGCCTTGGAACTTTCCTTTCCCATTATAATGCATCTATTCATACTTGTCAACAATTCATATATTGCACCTTGCCACACTCCAATATTTGTTATATAATCTATCGTAGGAGGGGGTTATTATGAAAAAGAGGTTTACTGTCACTCTAAGTGAGGATGTCGTAAAGCAGGCAAAGAAAAAAGCGATTGACGAGAATACCAATTTTTCTGCTATGGTCGAAACGCTTTTGGTCGAACATGTATCCGATGAAAAAGGATATGTGGAAAGAGCGCACACTTCTTCCACAAACAAGGAAGCCATGTATGTCTAAGTCACCTATCTGTTTGAGATCTGTGTAAAAGAAAAAGCCCCACGGAGAGGAAATTCCTCCACCGTGGGGCTTTCTGCTACTTTATGATCCTTTCTACCAACCGTATCCTCCTCTGCTGGATCACGAACTGCCTCCGCTTCCTCTCATCCATCGTGAGATTCGGATTGTTGATCAGATCGCGCTCCTGCTTGCTGAGGACGGACATCTGCTTCTTCGAGTCTTTCAGCCGCTGCAGGAGAGCCGGGTCAAATCCCTCCGGCCTCTTGTGCGTCATCTTGAACTCGTTTTCGAGCTTTGTCTGCTCGTCCAACATCTCATAGTATTTCTGTACACTCTTTGGATTTTTGTATGGTGCATAGGTTAATGCCCTTGTCAATGGCAGTTCAGTGATATTGGTATCCAACTGGCGTGTCCCCTTGTACATTCCATACCCCAAATCCAACAGTTTCCATGGAGCCATGCCGACACTGCCCGTATATCCTGCAATAACATGGTCTACCTTGCTTGGGGCTATTCCAAGCATTTCTCCGACAACCTTTGCCATACCTGTGGTGTATGGTCCATACTGCATTTTTGCAGGGAGTTTTTCCTGATACTGCGGCACGATGTTCCTGCCGGTGAAGGTAGACCGGTTGAGCGAAGCCTCCAAGAGCGGAAGTATTGCAATCGGAAGGAAATTCGGGAGGGAATCGTAGAGCGGCATGAAATACTCTGTCCACTTCACACGGTCATGGTTAAACGACTCTGCCATCCCCTTTTCCACAGCGTTGCTGAGAAACCGTACGCCTACATCGGAGCCCTTCGGAATCCGGATGATCGTGTCTCCCACTTTGAACACCCAATGCGTTTCCTTCACCCAATCCGGCAGCTCCTTGAACCAGTCATCATCATGGTGCATGAGGAACAGCAGCATGGCGGGAAGAATGCTGGACATTGCCAGGCGTACAAAGGCCCTTACTGCCTGCTTCTTATTGCCATTCCTCCAATCCAGCGTCCGGTAGAACTTGTTCATGCCCTGGATGCTTGCGTTGGCGAACGGCACCAGCTTGTTCCAGAACGCTCCCGCCCTTCCGTGCCGCGCAAAGTCCATCAGGTCACGGCTTTCAAACGCCGCTCCAATCAGTGCGTTCATAGCATCCTGCCGCGTCCGTCCCTTGTTGAGCCCCGCCTTCGCCTTCTCATACATAGCGATTCGCGTGGCGTACTCGGAATACTCGCTTGCCTTCTGCAAAGCTTCCAAAATCGCCGGGAAGAACTGCTTGCTTGCCAGCCTCCGCTTCCACGTCTTGCCCAGCTTGTCGATCATCTCCTGCGTATAATTGCGGTCAAGCGATACCGCGCTGGCCTGTGCCGCGCCGGAGGAAAGCCACTCATAGTAGACATTGTCACGGCGGAATGCGTGCATGAAGCCTCTGGCCAAGTCCATGGGCGAGATAAAGCCGAACTTGTTGTAGACCGCCGCATCCGCATAGTCGCGGAAGATATTTCGGAAAGCAAACTCCGGGCTTGCCATCGTGAAGCACGCCCTCGCCACCGAAGTGATCGCATGGAGGAATTTCAGCACGGCATTGGAATTCCTCCTGTCCATGTTGTTGACGGCCTTCACGATGGACGGGTCCGTTTCCAGATACTTCCTCTGCCCGTTCTCGTAGAACGTGATCACCGTCTCCGTGTTCGGACTGTTGTTGTCCACTTCCTCAATCAGCAGCCGGCCTATCCCGTCGCAGCGTGCGAAGTCTGCCAGAAGGCTCTTCGCCTTGTTCTTCTCCGCCTTCTTCACGAATTCCACCGTATTATGCACGATGGATTCCAGCGGATTGACGAAATCCCGCATGCTTCCCGCGATCCTCTTCATGCTGTCGCCGAAGTCGATATCCTTGTTTTCCTCGAACACGCGGAAGAGCGGGACATAATTCGGCCACGATTGCAAGAGCTCCTGATACCGCTTGTTGCTGATCACGCCGCTGTCCGCGAGGATCGCCGCCGTCGTATTGGAGAAGTGAACCAGAGCCTTCTGCGCCTGATCGTATTTCTCCCTGCCGTAACGGATATACTTCTCGCAGTTTTCCTCCGTGAATTCCTTCGGTGTCTCATAGATAGAGCCTTCCAGGCTCTCGATGCGCTTTTCCGCTTCCCTGATTTTGTTCTTGTTGCTCTCGATCCTCCGTTCCAGCCGCCGGAGCTCCGCCATCTCTCCCTGATAGAGCGCCAGCCGCTCCTTCATTTTCTTTGCTTTCTGCGTATCCTCCTTGACCTGCTCCCGCATGCCCTCCACCTGGTATTCCAGCTTTTCCTGTTCCAGACGGTTCTGCCGGTTCTTACGGTGCATGTCAAGGATATGCTTTGCAATGCAATAGGTGGCAAAATCATGCTGTTTCTCTTGGTTCTGGAGCGCCCCAATTTCGTCAAGAATGGTATGGAGCGTCTTGAACCCATCGAAGTTGATGTTGGGGAAATTGGCTTTCAGTCCGTCAACGGCAGCCTGTCCTACTCCCTCGATCATCGTGATCGCCCGTCCGTGCGCACCACGCAGCAGCCGGAACGCCGTCATGGGATTCAGGGATGCTTCCAGCTTCTCCCCGGTCTCCTGCTCATACTGCCTGACCATATCCTCGACCGGCGCCAGCTCCTCCACCAGTTCCTCATAGAGAAGGTCCTTCCTCTCCTTCCATGTGGGGCTCTTTTCCTTCGTCCACTGGACGATTCCCTGCATCTGCTCCTGCGTGCTCTTGTCCGCCCACTCCTGGAACTGCTCACGGATGGCCAGCATCCTGTCTGCAAAGTGAGGATGTTCCTGCATGGCCCTGTGGAATGTGTCAGCCTCGACAGAAGTGTTGTTCGGCGCACCGGTGAGGATCCATGTGGAGATGTAGTTCCGCATGGCCGCCGTCGTATCCGCCGCCTTTCCGACGATGCCGAGTCTTTCTGCCATGAGCCCGCTTGCCATCGGCAGGATATTCTTCCAATCGTAGGCGTGGAGAGAGCGGATCACCTTGTCCTTCTCCTTGTATACCACGGTCCCGTTCTCCGGCCGGCCGACATCCAGCTTGCCTGTCCGTATCTTCACGCCCAGAGCGTCCTCGATCATCCGCGCCATCTTTCGGCGGTACTGATCCCTGGCCTGCGCAGTGGCAGGAGTCCCGGCGAGGATATTCTTGATCCGGTGCGTGAGGGAAGGTGTGCTGTTATCGCTGGCGTTGATGGAGAACTTCGTACCCGCCGTAGAGTCTTGATTTTTGGGCATAGAAGAAGCACTCGCGTTTGTGCGGGTGCTTGCGCCTTTTCTGATATCCTGTTGATGCTTGTATTCCCTGTCGAATGTTTCTCGCCAGAAGTTTTTAGCATCGTCGCGTTCGCCGTCAACGATTACTGCCTTTTCGCCTTGTACTTTGCCAGAAGCTTCTGCGCTCTGTCCTGAGGTATCTCGTAGATTTCCCGCATAAGGTGAAGCCTTTCCTCGTCCGAGGCTGGAATATCCCCCATTATCTTCGCGTTCACTTCGTCCATCTGAGCTATACTCATTTTCAAAGCACCTCCTAGCATACTCTATTTGCGTGGCCAGCATTTCACGGTTCGTTCTTTGGGAATCCTTTTTCGGAATCTCATTGAATAGATCAACCATTTTATTGATTGTGCGCAGACTATCTCTGACGATTGGTGTACCCGCTCGCTTCGCCCTCGCAACATCTACCTTAATACCGCTTTCCAGTTCCCGACGCTTGTTTGCCGAAATATACCGCGCAAACAACGCCCGCTCCGTCGCCTTTGCAATCTCCGGATCCGTTTCTCTGCTTTCATTATCCCCTATATTTTCAGAATTGTCAACATCATTTTCGCTCGACACCGCAAATTCTTTTCCGCCGAATACGGTGTCGAGTATCTGATATGTGACGTTGTCCCCCTCGTTTCTCCACTTTGACAGGGCTTTCACATAGCCCTTTTCTTCCATGGATTCCATAAGGGCTTCGGAGTACTCCGACATGGTTTTGATTTGAAATTTGTCATACCCTTTGTCTTTCAGGTAATCAATGACAGCCAGAACATGATTTGTGGCGTTTCCTTTTCGCAATACCTTGGGGGATACAGTAGACAAATCCGTCGGATCCGCAGCGTATTCGTCCTTGTACCAGAGGTTATCTATGAATGGTATCCCATTTTCTGGTATATGCCCGCTGACATCCATGAGGTCGCTATCCACGGTGAAGAACGTGCTTTTTCTGTTTCCAGTGCGGCTCGGTTTTTCAGATACAGACAGCTTGTTTTTGGGCATAGAAGAAGCACTCTCGGAAGAGTGCTTCGTGGTGTCTGCTCCATATTGGGCTGTATCTTCTAATACCCGTTTGGGCTCAGAAGTTTCTTCATCAATCCCAAGCCATTGTCTTTGTGGCCTGACAACCGCATTTCTTCCAGATTCAACCGCACGTCCATTCTCGATATATGCAACATCAAGGATAGCATCTCCAGAAAAGTTCACGATGCTGGACATCCGTTTGTAAAGATTCTGGTTGGATGTTGTAATAACAACATAGTTTCCTCCGACCACCCGTGCACAATGGCGTAAATAACGAATCTGTTTATCCTCGGTCAATGTTGAGAAACGGTCATGCAATTTTTGCACGGAACGAACTTTCAGTTTAGCGTCGAGGAAGAAAGCTACGGTCTCCGCGTCGCTCGCAACCAGATTGACAACATGCCGTATATCGTTCAATCCTTTAATCTGTCTGCCAAGTGCAGGATTCTCGATTTCTGCCACATCATAAGAGAATATAGTCCCTTGTAGGACTTGGTGCTTACTGACGCCTCCATTTGCACCTATGGCTGAGAATGTGTCGTGATCAAGAACAATATGCCCAGCAAACGGAGTCTTTGACAAAAGATGCTTTGTAATCTTCAAGTCATCGGATGATGGCGTAGGATCTCCGGATGGATGGTTGTGGATGTAGTAAACCTTTTTCGCTTTGTATTTCTTGATATTGGCATTTACACGATCAACAAAATTTTCATACCATGGCTTAGCACCGGTCTCATCTTCCGGCATCATGACCTTTGATATCGAAGGAAGTCTGCAAGAGACAGTCTCATGGTATTTCACCTTGCCTCTGCCATCCACATATACGGTATGGAATTTCTCATAACCGGGATGCCGGAGAACTTGTGCAATTTCTGCCAGTTCTTGGATGTCTCGCGCCTTTTTCCCTGCCAATGAAACAGCCCCGTCATTCACAAGCTGCCTTGTGATGCCGAGGCCGTATATTTTCCCACGCCGCTTCTCTTTTAGACTACCGATTCCATCATCTGTACGTTCTGATTGTACTCTCTCAAAGATTCCAGTGAGCCGTCGTCCCAACGTAAGGTTCCTGTCATCACTGCGTACGCCGCTGCTTCCTCGTCCGATGGCAGACGAGCTGCCATTATTCCCTCCAATTCTGACAGTGTCAGTTCGTGGGTCGCTTCCGAAGTCGAGTGTCTGCTGGATTCCTTCTCTAACAAGGTTTGCCACCCCCTTGTCCTTTGCAATACCTGGGAAGTTTGAAACAGCCTTGTCGTAAAGTTCTTTTGCTTCATCATTCAAGTTTGCGGAGGCTTTGACGCTTTTTCTGCTTTCCTCGCTGATTTCCTGCAAAAGTTCTTTGACAACAGCATGCTCATAAAGACTGCCGAACTCGCCAGGAATCTTTACGTCTATTCCAGACTGTCGATTCGTCCCATCAGAAAGTCTAATTCCTTGGATGTCGCGTCCGGATAGAGTTCTTTCAAGATTGCTTCCTTCTCGGATTCGTCCGTGCTGTCGCAGAATCTCATGCAAAGTTTTACGTCCTCGCTCATCCTTCAACGCCCTCCTTCTTGTATCAGCCACCTGCAAAAATGCCTTTAGCTTCTGCCTCGGTATAGTCGTGCTGTCATTATTACGTTCTCTGATTTCATACAGAGACAATGCCCTTGAAACCGCTATGTTCTCCGGTTCCAGCAGCCGCTCCACAACTTCCTCATAGTTCATGCCGTCATTGATGATGCGAAGATATCTTGGCTGCTTTGCTCGTTCAAACACCTCTTCAATTACATTATCCCCTATATTTTCAGAATTGTCAACATCATTTTCGCTCGACACCGCAAATTCTTTTCCGCCGAAGACAATCAGGGCGTTCACATCGTGAGGTTTCGGCAGGAAGTCCATCATGTCTTTTCGTGCCATTTCATATGCGCCCTTGGAAAATCTTGCATTACGCACAGCTTTACGAACGTTCTTCGGCAATGCCTCCTCAAGTTCCGTTACCCTGTCCCAAGCAGAATCATCTTCCGATGCCCTTGCCTCGTCAATAGCTTTCAGATAATCATCCAACTGCCTCTGCTGATTTTCCGGAAGGTCAAGCCTCAGCCATTCAAGCTTCGTCTGTTCCCTCAAGGATTCCATGTATGCCCTTTCCGCTTTGGTATGCCCCTCGGCACGCCTTTCCACCTCCCTTGCTTCCTGTTCGCCGCCAAGATTTTCGTATAAATAGCGATCTGACCTCGAGTCAAGTGCCTGTGACAATTTCTTCCGCATGGAAACCAAGCGCCGTATCTTGTCCATCTTTTCTTTCGGAACAGACTTTTCAAACTCATGGATATCCTGCATAGCCTGCCACCATGCGTCGAAACTGTCATCCTTATTTGCCAGCCTTGCGGCAGCATCATTCAAACTGGCAAACTCAATCCCCTCGGAACTTCCAAAGTCCTGATCTCTGACAATGCGGCGAATCTCTCCCAAAATCTGATCTCGGGCCGTCCTCATGTTCCCGCCGACAGCAAATCCCTCGATTCCTTGGATCGCGTGCTGTATCTCATGGACGAGAGTTTTCTTCATATCGTCGTCAGATTGTGCCGCGTCGATCTTATTGCCATTGAGAACAATCATGTTCGAGGAAGGATTGTAGGCCCCGAACTGATTCTCGCTCAAGCTGTCAATTCCGACACGGATATCCTTCAAGCGTGGATAGGCGTCATAGAGAGACTGATTGTCATATATTTTGCCCAGCGTAGTGACAGTGGCCCCGTTTCGGAAGTCAGAGAAATCAATCTGATCCAGATTGTCCGGGATCTCGAACCTCCACTTTCCGTCCTTCCCCTTGAACCATCCGGTTTCCTCATAGATTTTATCCGGATTTGCCTTGCCGTCCATCTCCTTGGCACGTTCCAAACGATCCAGAGGAGCATTCTCCGCGTTCACCCCGGCGAAAGAATACTTGTTCCGTTTCGAGAACTGGAACTCCGGCAGCGGCTCTCCGTCCGAAAGCGTGATCCGCTTCCCGCTGTTGTAGACCTTGAACAGCTTTCTCTTGTCGCCGTCCACCATGCTCCCTGCCAGCTTGCCGAACGCCTCCACAAAAATATCCCGCTGCTCCGTCGTGAGCCTGCCCTCCGGATTGTGGAACAATTCGACGAACCTGTCCATCATCTGCTTGATCCAAGCGACGAACTTTCTGGCAAGGCTCGGATTCTCCCGCGCCATCTCCTGCATGAACGGAACGCGCTGCTTCACATCTATGAAAGCATCGGCCAGCAGTTCCTCAATAACATACTCATCTTTCTGCAAGTCATATCTTCCATACTTCTTCCGGTAAGACTCGATTTGCTCCTTGGTGAAGGCATTCTTTCCTTTGAAGTATGTGAGAAGTTCTTCCCAAAGAGGTGTGTTATTGGCCTTGATCCAGTGGAACGTTTCATGCCAGAAGGTTTTTTGCAGGCTCATTCCTGCCCTGCGGTTCAGCAGCGTCACATTGGTGCCGGGGATGTGCATGCCGTTCAGCCTTGAGTCGGCATCAATCCAGACGATCTGACAGCCAAGCTCGTCTCCAAGCTCCGACAGCTTCCTCTGCTGGCTGTTCAGCTCCTCATTGTTCACGATCTGGATGCCGTCGAGAATCTTCCGGATCTCGTCACTGGCGGAGAACTTCGCCATGGTGTCGGGATCTGCGAGTGACACATAGGCATTGGCGGCTTCAAGGAACGCATCCAGCGAATTCCTGTCCTTAAAAGTAAAGGTTTTCTTTCCCTTGTTTGCTGTGCCTCCTAAGTTCTTTGCAATCGTCCCAAGCTCCGCCACATACCGTTCCCCTAGCTGCGTTTCCAGCTTGGCCTGATGCTTTCCGTTGATTTTGCCGATAGAAAAAGCACCCTGAGATTCAGAGTGCTTTGATGTGGATTTTTGATTGCCTTTCTGCTGATTCTGTGGTACACTTTGATTACCGGAGGGACGGAGGGAGACACTTCCCTGAGAAGTCCGAGGTTCGGTTGTGGGCCGCGAGTGTCCGTACAGCCCATCCGAAATATACAGCACCTTCTCGGTGTTTTCACCGCTCAAGCGATTTTTCAGTTCGCGAAGGGCGGCTTTTTTGTCTCTTTTGCTTCCAGACATAAACACCGTGACGATTCTGCCATCCTGCCCCTTTTCTACGCCGATAACTAAGCTGTTTGCATAATTTACATCTCCCCTATAGATGGAGATATAGACCCTTCTATGGTTGTTCTTCTGTTCCACAACTGCCAATGGGCTTTCTAATGTTTTCTGCGCCAAAAGAACCCCCAAGACACGAGAATCCCGAACTTTGCTCAAATCCATTTCGTCGGAAGCATCCTTACCTGCTATCAAGTGAAGAGCATACTGCTCCATGGACTCTGTATTCCCAGGCTCAAAATAAAGCTGATTGCCCAACGGGTCTGTAAACTGCTTCCCTTTCCTGCTTTCGAGGTAATCAACAGCTCTTTGGAGATTTTCCTCATTGGAAGAACCATTGATTTCAGACAGAAGTTCCTGTGGTATTTCTTCCATCTGGATATTGTCATAGGTCAGGCTATCCGCAAAGACTTTGACAGCGGTTTTGTCACCGAGGACAAGATTGCCCTGCGTCTGGTTTTGTGATATATTCGGTGCAGAAGGATTCTGCTCTGATGGAGAAACCGTACCATCAGCAGTAGGCTCGGAACGTACGAAAACATCCGTGCCATCAGGATTCTTCTCCTTTTTATTGCTGTCCTTCTGATTCTGTGGTATAGTGGAATCAACAGAAGGCTTGTCTATGGCCGGAATGCCGTCGTTCGTTTGAGCGGCTTGCACCGGAGGTACTGACAAGTCTTTTTTATTTTCCTCCGCCGTCTTCCCAAGAGCAAAGAAATTTGCTATAATAGAGTCATAAAGAGCGGTGCCTCCCAACTGTACCTTCCCATCGGAAGGAGGTTGGGTCTGTGAAAGGGCATCGATCTTTTTTTCTATGTCTTCCATGGAATATATTCCATGAATATAAAAGCTGCGTCCTCCAATGGTTTCACGTACGCGGCAAACAACATACTGCCGTTTGCCCTTATACTGGATTGGATAGACAAGGAAGTGATTCGTGATATTCTGCCCGTTGATATCCGGCACACTGTTCATGTATGCAGCAACTTTCAGCCCTTCCGGCAAGCTGACAACCGTATCGTATTTTGCAGCGTACTGTAAATGACTGAGACTGTTTTTGATTCCTTTCTTGTTTACCTTAACTTTCCCAACCACTGTATCGGGTGCTGCGCCATTGGGATATTCCTTTGCAAAAGCATCAACGGCAGACTGAATCCCGCTCTTGCCTTCCATTTTACTGACAATACCTTCTTTTACAGGAATGGGCTCAATGCTTTGCAACCTGTTATACTCACTCTTGGAGTTAGGGGTTAATACTGCATCCACATCCTGCTCGCCTTTATTGGCGGTTTTTTTATTGCCTTTCTTCTGATTCTGTGGTATAGTGGAAGCAAGAGAAGACGCAGGGATGGACGGGGTGCCGAGGGCTTCATTTGAAGATTCTGGTCCCGTAGATACGACTGCGTCTTTTTTATTTTCCTCTGTGGGGAGCGTATGGTTGTAATACTGAATGCTTCCATCGTTCCGCTTGACCAGAGTAATGTCGACAGGCGTATCATTTCCGTCAATCTTTGCGTTGGTATGAAGATAGTAAAAATATTCTCCGTCATGTTTATCTTCGGATGACGGCTTCCCGTCAATATTGGTCGCTTGTCTGATAAGCTTTGGCAAATACCTGACCAGTAATAGTTTATGTTCCTTTGCACTGCTGTTTTTGAATTCACGTTTCCCAGAACCGGTGAAGTTGACAATGGCATTCTCGTCAATGTCTATTTTCCCAAGTGCCTCGTTCTCTACGCTTGTCCCCTGTAAATGGTCGGCATAGTATTGCACAGCCTTCTTCCGCAGTTCCTTGATATCCTTGTACTCACCGAACTCATTCCCCGTCACGACAACCTCACCGCCTTGGTTATCGTGATTCGACGCAGAGGACGATTCTCCCTGCCTGTCGCCGTCACTGGCGGCTTTTTTGTTGCCTGCCTTCTGATTCTGTGATATAGTGGAATCTGTAGAAGACTTCGCTGAGTCGCTTTGGGCGTTTAAGTTCGGGGATTTTGCATCGAACATCGGCGGAGTCTTTGCTTTTTTATTGCCCTCATTTTGGGCAGACTTCTCCCCTCCCTGATTGGCAGAAGTCAGCTCATAATCGGCAATCTCATTTTCCGTTAGAGGGCGATCATAGTATATGGCTCCGTATCTGCCTCCCTATATGATCTTTAATTATCTTTGAATATCTCCGTTTTTCTTAGTTTTTT
>CALGGN010000437.1 GCA_937915915.1 uncultured Selenomonas sp.
CTGACAGAAAAATCCTTCGACAATGACAAAAACTCATTTAATCAGCGTTTCCCTAAGAAACTGCCACCTTTTCAAAATCCGACGCGGGATGCTTGCAGATCGGGCAGATGAAATCAGCGGGGAGCTCGTCGCCCACGTATTCATACCCGCAAACGGTACACCGCCAGATGGTCTTCCCATCTTGGTTCTGTCCGACAGGCTGCGGCTTTGGCTTGATATTTTTCTGATAGTAATTGTAGGTCGCGGACTCCGCCTCATTGAGTATCTCCGCATCCAATACCTTCGCCAGGAACAGGGAATGCGTTCCCAGATCCAGTTGCTGCGTCACCTCCGCGGAAATGTAGGCGTTCGTTCCCTTCGTGACAGCCAGCGTACCGTTGGAAACGCGCTTCACGGCATCGAAAGTCTCGAATTTGTTGACATCCTTTCCCGACTGGAATCCAAAATGCCTGAACAGTTCAAAATCCGCCGCCTCGCTGATGACAGACGCCGTGAACTGCTTCGATGCGGCAATGATGTCATGTGTGTAATTCATCTTGTTGACCGCAATCGTGATCTGGTTGGGATCAACCGTCACCTGCGTTACCGTGTTGATGATGCAGCCATTATCTTTCACCCCGTCATTCGCCGTCAGCACAAATAATCCGTAGGAAATCTTGAACATCGCTTTGCTATCCATAAAGACGCCTCCTCGTAGAAAATACAAAACCGCTCGAAAAACAGGATTGCTGTTCTGAATCTTTCTCCTTCTGTGCTATTCGCCACAACATCCTGAAAATCCTACCTGGGAATTCAAAAAAGCCTTCCCCCGCAGGAAGGCTCAACAGTCCCTAATATACAATCCTCAAATGATTTTTTCCCCATGGTAGACTTCGCCGCCGATAGTCGGATAGGCACCATATTCTATCGCCCATTCGGACTTGTATTTAATGGCCTGTGCATGGATGCTTTCCATACGGTCATGGGTGCGGACCACCTTGCCCGGAACTCCCACAACAAGGGAATTCGGCGGTATCACATCATTCTCGCGCACCAGTGCGCCCGCCGCAATAATCGAGCCGCGGCCGACCTTCGCGCCGGTCAGTACCGTTGCGTTCATGCCGACCAGCACGTGATCCTCGATCTCACAGCCGTGAATGACCGCCCCATGGCCAATGGTCACATAATCCCCGATAATGCAGGGATAATCATCCGCCACATGCAGGCAGGCCAAATCCTGCACATTCGAGCATTCACCAACGGAAATATAGTTGACATCCCCGCGCGCCACAACGCAGGGCCAAAGACTGGAATAGCGTCCGACGCGCACATCCCCCGAAAGAAAAACCTGCGGCGCCACAAAAGCCTCTTCATGGATCTGCGGCGTAATCCCCTTGAAAGAACGATCTGAAAGCGTATACATTGCTGACTCCTCCTCTTATGATTTCACAGAACGCAGACTTTCCAGCCGAAGCTCCTGGCCTGACTGCAATACGGATATCTCTGCTTCCAGCGCGGTCATTTCCTTTGTGGTGGCCATGGAGGAATTCATGCCCAAAAGATTGCCGTCCGTATCGTAAAGCAGCTCGTCCATCGTGAGTATCCGCCCTTCTTTCTCATATTTCAGGCGCGCACCTTCCATTTGCTGGATCAGCACATAGTCACAGCCGGCAGCTTTTGCCATGGCGCAGGTTTCTTCCAAATTTCCGGCTTTCTCGCCAAAAACGGGATCCGCAATATCCGCGGCAAATATTTCCTTGCGCAGGATCTCAAAATAGGGCAGAGTTTCACGCAAGGACTCATCCACCGAGCTCTGAAGCGGCGCAATATAGATCTTGGCCTGAATGGTCGGCTTCTGCATCAGGTAAAATGCGGAATCCTCCGGCATCCCCGCAGCTTTTTTTGCATTGCAATAGGAACGGATTGCACCGTCCACGTAATAAATCATCTCATGCGGAAATCGCTCCTTTGATTTTTCATGCGGGAGATCTACCTTCTTTCCGAATTGAACATATCCTGCCGCAACTGCCTGTAGGATACCTTTTACCGGATCTCCTTCCATGCCCACATTTTCCAATGCAAATCGGTTTTCATAGGTGCTGGCAAAGGCCTGATTGCCGATTGCCGGTGCACCAAAACTGATGACTTCCAGCTGCTCCGCAGGAACTCCCATATCGGACAATCTGGCCGCTGCCAGGACAGCAACAGCGCCGCCCAGACTATGGCCCGTCAGATAGAGTTTTTCCCGCGGATTTTCTTTCAGTTGTTTCGCCAGATATTCACCCAATGTCAATCCGTCAAAACTTTCAATTGGCTTGACAAACAAAGCCGTCCATGTGTGATTCTCGAATCCCTGATGTACCAATGGAAAGGACTCTCCCAAATCCTTTCGGTTCGCAGTCTGACGGAATTCTGCAGGCACCCCCCCGCCAAAGGGGATGCGGTGCACGCGCAGATCTACTTCCGCATCTTTTTTGCTCTGTGTGCCTGTGACGGCCAAAATAGAGATGCTTTCCTCCCCGCCCTCCGAATTCCGTTGAAACAGGAAACACTGAGCATCCGCCATGGCATTGTTCTCTACATATTGGTTGACTGTCCATCCGCCTTCCGCCAGCAGATTGCGAACCAGAACATTCATATCGCCTTCATAAGATGCCATGGACATTACTGCGGAAATCAGGCGCATTTTAGATTTGTCATACTCCAGTCGGGGCTCAGAAACAGGCGCTGCATTCTCAGCTGCCTCACTTCCCAGAATTTCCCCATCCTCTGCCTGACAAACCGGCGCTGTTCCGCATAAAATCAGTGCCAAACACAAAGAGATACAAAGCAAACGCATATCGCTACATCCTTTCAACATCTCCGCCTATGCCTACAGCAGGGTCTGCAACGCAACTGCCTTTCCGAGGATCTGGAACTGCATGCAATTATCCTCTGTAAAGAACATGGATTTATACTGGCTGTTTTCCGGCCGCAGCTCCACGGCATTGCCATGACGGTAAAAGCGCTTCAACGTCGCCTCCCCATCCACCAATACGGCGGCGATCTCGCCCTCCGATACTTCCGGCTGCTGGCGGACAAACACGATATCCCCTGTATGGATACCGGCATTGATCATGCTGTCTCCACGTACCTCCAGACAAAAATCCGCCTGTACGTTTGACTGGAGATACTCGTATCCCTCGATATTCTGCTCCGCATAAATCGGCGTACCCGCAGCAATGCGCCCCAGCAAGGGAATCCTCTTCTGCTGGCTCATGGGCTGGATATTTTCCGGCATCACTTCTGATGACGGCTCATCCTCCATCCCCATGAGAGACAGCGGAGATACCCGCAGTACCTTGGCCAATGCAGTCAGACGATCGCGTCTCATGTTGTCGATCTGTCCGGATTCCCACCTTGAGACCGTCCCCTTGCTCACACCGACAGCCTTAGCGACATCCGCAAGAGTCAAGCCCAGTTCCTTCCTTCGTTCCTGTATGTTCTGCATATGCATCACACCTCTGATTCATTTTCATGTTGCCTGCATCTTCAAATTTTCTCGTTCTATGCAGTATTATATCCCTTTTGTTGCGTTTGCGCAACTTTTTTGTAAAATCTCTTGACAAAGTTGCATTTTCGCAATAAAATAAGTTTCGTAAACGCAACTGCTGTCGCAATCATATACAGGAGGCGGACTCATATGAATTTTCACATGCGCATGCAACAAAAACGGGAACTTCGCAGACAGCGCTACCAAAGGATGAAGCAGTACCTGATGGCCTTCCTCCTGTTTTTTGCGGGTTGGACGGCATGCGGCTTCTATTTGCATGAGCCTGCGGAGACACGGGAGACTTACACGGTCAGAGCCGGGGATACGCTCAGGAATATCTGTGAGCGCTACCTTGCGGAAAGCGGAAACAAGCGCTATATTCTGGATTTCGAGCAGGATATTCGCGAGCTGAATCCGTGGCTGGCCGAGCGTCACGGACAGCTCCGCCCGGGCGACCAACTGCTCATTTGCTATGAGAGTCCAATGGGCACTGAAAACGTCGCTCAGAAAAGATAAACTCTAGCTACCGCGTAGGAAAGGAAGAGTGCATAGCAAAGCACCATGACGGCACCTTCCCATCGTACGAGCTTGTTTCCGGTCCAAGTGAAGATCCAGACCATAATGCTGACAGCAATGAGAATGCACGTATCGATGAGATTGTCCATGACAAAGGACACCGGCGTAATCACGACCGTCGTGCCAAGAATAAAAAGCACATTGAAGATATTGGAACCGAGAATATTTCCGATGGCCATATCCACCTCGTTCTTCCTCGCGGCGACAATGGAAGTGACCAGCTCAGGCAGACTGGTGCCGACAGCAATAATGGTAAGGCCGATGAGCGTATCGCTCATGCCGAGTACACGGGCAATCGCAACAGCGCCATAGGAAAAGCTGCAGCCCGCCATCTCCGCGTCCCCTCCCACGACGAAATCGCCGCCGAACTTGATGGCAGTCAGCCCGACCAGGATATAGAAGACGCTCTTCCCCAGAGAAAGAGCTTCCTCGTTTGCAGCTTCTTCTTCCGATGCACTGCGGCTTTTCATGGCGCTTCGCACCGTATAGGCAAGAAACAGGACAAACATCGCGAGGAAAGCGATTCCCTCCGTGCGCCCAATGCTGCCAAACGCGCCATCCATCCCTGCGCCTGTCGCCCCGAAAACCGCCATAAGCACGACAGCCAAGATGCATAAGGGAAATTCCACCATGCGGTTACTGCGCTGTACCGTGAGCGGCGCATAAAGCGCACAAACTCCTGCTACGACCAGCAGGTTAAAGAGATTTGAGCCTGTGACATTACTGACCGCCATCTCGCTGTGCCCGTTCCATGCGGCAGATACACTCACCGCAAGTTCCGGCAGACTCGTTCCCATCGCTGCGATGGTGAGTCCGATGACAATGGACGGAATGCGGAAACGCTTCGCTATGGCGGAGCTTCCCTCGACAAAAAGGGCCGCGCCCTTGATCAGCGCAATGAATCCGACAACGAGCACAGCAATTGCAATGCCCATGGAAATCAGCATAAGCACCCCTCCCAAATTGCAAAATAACGTTTTGGATTTAGGATCTGTTCAGATCCTTATGAAATCATCTGCCGAAGCTCCTCCTCCGAGATGATGGAAATACCCAATTCCTGTGCCTTCCGGAGTTTGCTTCCTGCTGCTTCGCCAGCCAAAAGGAAGTCTGTTTTTTTCGAGACACTGCCGGTCACACGCCCCCCGTGCTTCTCAATGAGCTCCGCTGCTTCTTTGCGTCCCATGGCGGGCAGTGTTCCGGTGATGACAAAGACCTTGCCCTCCAGTCCCTGAGATTCATTCGTCGGAAGAATCTCTCGCTCCATGCGAAGTCCCAATCCTTTCAGATCGCCTAAAAGTTTTTGGTTCTGCTCATCCTCAAAGAATGCACGGATATGGCGCACACTGATTTCTCCCAGATCGGGCACTGCCAGAAGCTCATCCTCAGAAGCGTTTTGCAGTGCTTCAATAGAACGGAATACCTGTATCATATCCCTTGCCGCGGCACGTCCGATGCCCGATATGCCCAGCCCTGTCAGCAGTTGCTGCGGGTCGTTGTCCTTGCTTGTCTCGATTGCCGCAAGCAGCTTGTCCGTATTCTTTTCCTTCCCCAGCAATCCGCGCGCAATGAGATCGTCACGGGATTCCTTCAAACGGTAGATATCCGCGATATTCTTCACGTATCCCTGCTCTATGAGCTCATGGACATAGGCAAGCCCAAAACCCTTGATATCCATCGCGTTGCGGCTCACAAAATTCAGGATATGGCTTTCCAATTGCGCAGGGCAGTTCGGATTCGTGCATTTGATATCTGCCGTGTTCTCCTCGCGCTCGGCCAAGTGTCCGCAAACAGGGCATTGCGTGCCAATTTGATAGGGAACGGACGCTTCCATTCTTTTCTCTTTTACGACGGCTTTTACCTTGGGAATGATTTCGCCGGATTTATAGACGAGAATGGTATCGCCCAAACGGATATCCAGCTCATCAATGAAATCCTGATTGTGCAGCGTGGCGCGTTCCACCGTCGTGCCGCAAAGGCGGATCGGATCGAATACCGCCGTCGGCGTGATGCGCCCCGTGCGCCCGACGGAAAGTTCGATGCTCCGGAGGATCGTCTCTTTTTCTTCGGGCGGGTATTTATAGGCAATCGCCCATCTGGGCATCTTGGAGGTTGCGCCTAATTTCTCACGATCCGAAAGACGGTTCAGCTTCACGACTGCGCCATCGATATCATAGGGCAGATTTCCCCTGCTTTCCCCGATGTTTTGGATTGCCTCCCATACCTCCTCTGCACTATGGCAGATTGTATAGCTCCGGATGACCTTAATGCCCTGCGCTTTCATGAACTCGTAGGCAGATGTATGCGTTTCAAAAATCTTCCCCTCTGCTTTTTGCAAATTGAAGATGAAAAGCGAGAGCCTGCGCTCCTTGGTGATGCGGCTGTCCAGCTGACGCAAAGTGCCTGCCGCGCAGTTCCTGGGATTCGCGAAGGGCTTGAGTCCCAGAATCTCCTGCCTTTCATTGACCGCTTCAAAGGCCTGCTTTTCCATATAGACCTCTCCGCGGATCTCGAAATAGGGAATCTTCTCCTTTAGTTCTTCTTGCACATCTTCGATAACGCGCGCGTTTTCCGTCACGTCCTCCCCCTGCAGGATGCCATCGCCACGTGTAATGGCCCGTGTCAGTACCCCGTCTTTATATCGGAGCGCAAGGGAAAGGCCGTCAATCTTTTCTTCCACGACAAATTCCGGCACATCCAGAGTGCTCTGCAGCCGCTCTACGAACTCGTCCACCTCAGCCTTTGAAAACACGTCCTGCAGGGAAAGCATCGGTACGTCATGTCTGACGAGCACACCCGCCTCCCGCTTCGCCTTTCCGCCCACGACCTGCGTGGGGGAGTTCCTGGTGATGAGTTCCGGGAACTCCGATTCGATCGCCTTGAGCCGCAACATGAGCTGGTCATACTCATAGTCGGAGATTTCAGGGTCGTCATTTTCGTAATAGCGCGTATTATGATGCCGTATCTGTCTCCGCAATTCCGTGAGTTCCTTTTTGATTTCCTTGATATTTTTGCTTTTCAGGTCACTTGCTGTGTCCTGCCCTGTCATTCTCCATCACACCTTTTCAATTGGCGCATATTTCTGCATCAAGCGTTTGATGCCCTGATCCGAAAATGCAATCTGAAGCTCCGTTTCTTCGTCTGCTCCACGGATTGACACCACGGTGCCAATACCCCATTTCCCATGCCGAGCCTTGTCTCCGACCTTCCAAACCGTATCCATATTGGGTTTGATGGCTGGTCCTGAATGCTCTGCCACCGGCGCTTGCTTTTTCTGTACCGTCTGCAATGCCTCCCATGCGGACTGCGGTTTCCCCTGCAATCTGGCCATGCCCGTCTGTCTTGAAGCCGAACGAAATGCATGCTCGCCGAAGCTGCCTTGGCTGCTGTTTCGCCTTCCATAGCCGCCATAAATCCTGCCCTCAGGCTCCACCGTCGTTCTCCCTGAGAAGCCAAAACCGTCCTCTGCGTTCAGATCCTCCAGATATTGCTCAGATATTTCCTTCAAGAAACGCGAAGGCGGATTCATATTGCTCTGCCCGAAAATGGTACGTGAGCCTGCATAGGTAAGATAGAGCTTTCTTTGGGCGCGTGTGATGCCCACATAGCAGGTGCGCCGCTCCTCCTCCAGCTGATTTTCATCCATGAGCGTGCGGGAATGGGGGAAAAGCCCTTCCTCCATTCCTGCGAGGAATACAATGGGAAATTCCAGTCCCTTCGCAGAATGAAGCGTCATGAGCGTCACGCGGTCATCCACCATATCTGCGGTGTCGATATCCGAGACCAACGCAATCTGCCCCAGGAAATTTTCAAGCGTTGGATCCTCCCCGCTCTTTATGAAATCCCTGGCCACTCCGACAAATTCCTTCAGATTTTCCAGGCGCGTCTCATTTTCCGGCTTTTTGTCCTCCTGCAGTTCCCGCTGATAGCCGGACTCCTCTATCAGTTTCTCAATCATCAGATCCAGCGGCATCGTTGCCTGATGCCCGATAAAATCGAAAATCAAGGCGCTGAATGCTTCCAGCGGCGCTTTCACACGCCCTGTGATGCCCTGTATCCCATCCAGAATTTCCTCGTTGGAGATGATATCGAAAAGAGAGAGCCCCATTTCCACAGCCGCGGCATTCAAACGTCCAAGGCTTGTATTGCCGAGTCCGCGCTTCGGGACATTGATGATGCGCATCAGGCTCACAGTGTCCATCGGATTGTAGATGACCCGCAAATAAGCGATGATATCTTTGATTTCCTTGCGGTCATAAAATTTCAGCCCGCCGACCATCGTATAGGGAATCCCTGCACGCATGAGCCCTTCCTCCAGCACACGGGACTGGGCGTTCGTTCGGTAAAGGATGGCCATATCACCATAGGCGGCATGGGACAGTTTTTTTTGCTTCAAAATCGTATTCGCGATGAAGCTCGCCTCATCGCGCTCGTCTCTGGCACGATAGGATGTAATGAGTTCCCCTTTCGGATTTTCGGTCCAAAGATCCTTCGGCTTGCGGTTGACATTGTGCGCAATGACCTCATTCGCTGCAGCCAGGATCACTTTCGTCGAGCGATAGTTCTGCTCCAGCTTGATGGTCCTTGCCTCGGGATAGTCCTTCTCAAAGTCCATGATATTGCGGATATCCGCGCCGCGCCAGCCGTAGATGGATTGATCCGCATCGCCCACAACACAGAGATTGTGATGCTGCTCCGCCAAGAGTTTGGTAAGCTGGTACTGCGCACCGTTCGTGTCCTGGTACTCATCCACGAGAATATATCGGAACCGATTCTGATACTTTTCACGGATATCCTCATGCTCATCCAGCAAAATCACAGAAACCATCAGCAGGTCATCAAAGTCCAGTGCATTGTTGTCCCGCAGCTTTTTAGCATACAGATGGTAAACATCCGCTACCTTCTGCTCAAAGAATTCCCCTGCTTCCTTTTCAAAGGCACGCGGCCCCATCAGGAGATTCTTTGCCTTGGAGATCCTGTTCTGTATTGCGGCGGGCGCATACTGCTTCTCATCCAGATTCAGTTCCTTGACACAGTTCTTGATGAGGGTCTGCGAATCACTGGCATCATAGATCACAAAATTTTTTTGGTAAAGCCCCGTCGCTTCGATTTCCCTGCGCAGGAACCGCGCGCAGAAAGAGTGGAACGTACTGAGCCAGACATCCCTTGCGCCCTCTCCGATCATACGGTCCACGCGGTCCCGCATCTCCGTCGCAGCCTTGTTCGTGAAAGTGATCGCCAGAATCTGCCAAGGGCGCACGCCATGCGCTAGGAGATTCGCGATCCTGCAGGCCAGCACGCGCGTCTTCCCCGAACCGGCGCCTGCCATGATGAGCAACGGCCCGTCCATATGCTCCACCGCTGCCATCTGCATAGGATTCAAGCCCTGAAAAATTTCATCCAAAAACAAGCCCTCCCCAAGAGTAAGAAACCTGCCCCAAATCAATTGACACCTCAACGCGGAAATGGAATCGATCCGGGAATCGTTCCCAAACCACAAGGCGGGACACCGATCCTATACATATCAGTGCCCCGCCCTGCTCATTATGAGTGCTTTATAAAGAAATTACGCAGCTATGTAAAAGCACCTTCAGAGTATACAACAAAAGTCCTACCCTGTCAATAGCCTGTATGATTTTCAAAACGGACTCGTATCGTCATGCACGTTCGTTTCATAAAATCAACAGAATGATTTGACAGAGTTAGACTTTGCATAGTATCCTCAAGATACAGACGGTTGAATTCGAGCGGTTGGAGAAAGAAGTCGGACGAAAAAGAGGGAAATAGGATACATTCTTGGATTGCTCATGGCAGGATATCAACCCTACCAAGACGAATAACTATCGCAAGAAAATATTTTGCGCCCTGTCTTGAGATTGACGTGGGAACATGGCAAGATATAGGCACAGAAGAAGATGCGATGCGCGTAGGTGCGATTGATACGAAGGCCAAGGCATACCTTTCATTGCCGGACAAGGTGGCATCTCCTGAAAAGTATCGAACGGGACACAGGAAGACTACCATCCATAAGACGGAAAACACCATTACTGCCCGATTGAAGCAAATCCCCGAAGAACTGTTGAAATGTGTGAAAACAACCAGACCATATCACTACAGCTTGAAGCTCTCTGCACTTGACAGTACCCAAGAATAACCCCCCCGAAGGGCGTTTGGATATGGCGAAAGGTATTTGTTGATTCGTGATAACTTGCATGTTATCATGTAACCAAAGAGTGTCCCGCCGACTAAGGCATCGGGATACCCAAAGTATAGCCCTTTGGTTTTGGAAATTCAGCATCAAGACATCGAGAACCTGCCATACTGAAGGAGCTATCTGAAACGTAGGAGGAGATCAGTCTATGTTATTGACCCGTAAATCCGTCGAGCTGCTGGCTCCTGCCGGCACTTGGGATGCACTGGAGGCAGCCGTCGAGGCGGG
>CALGGN010000438.1 GCA_937915915.1 uncultured Selenomonas sp.
TCCGGTTTTATTATGTCCCCATCCATTGTTCATGGATGAACCAGATAGAGAGTAAGCGGTAAAGTGAACCCGTAAGGGAAAAACCATCGCCATCCGGGAACCCCTTGGATGGCGATGTTGTTTTGATAGATCAATGAAAATGGACGGTGATCCCGAGCACCTGTAGAAAAAGATATGGGTGCTCATTTTTTTGATAGCCGGATGGGTAATTGAATCCGCATGGGAAAAACATCTCCACCCAGGGACTTACTTAGATGGCGATGCTGTTTTGATTTCCTTTGGAAGGTCTTTTGAATATGGAAGGAGCCTGCTGATGAGTTCGTCTGTTATATATTGCGATGACATCTGCTCCAGTACGTAGACCATGTATTTCTGTGGATCCAGGTGGTTCATTACTGCGGAGACCAGCAGGGAGAACCATGCCATGCTTGCTTCCGCCCCTCTCACCGTGTCCGCAAACAGAAAATTCTTTCTTGACATGACCAGCGGCTTCACCCCCTCGCGCTCGATGATGTTGTTGCTCATCGGCACCCTGCCATCCGTCATGAAGTAATTTAACGGCCCCCACTGGTTGAGGAGATATGTCGTTGCCTTGCCCGCCTTGGATTGTGGCAGGTATTTATCCTTCATCTCTTCTGCCAGGGAGCGGACATCTTCCAGTATCTTTGGATAGCTTTCTTTTCTTTGGGCGAGGATCTCGCCAGGCGTCATCCCCGCCTCTTTATAGCTTTTCTCCATCCTGAACATCCTCTGCATGTATTCAATCATCCGCAGTATGTCTTTCAGGGACGGGTACTGTTCCAGTATCTCTGCCTTCTTTTCCCTGCCTGCTTTCTGGTATTCCTTGTAGACCTTCTCGTTGCCTGCCAGGGCGTCATTGTATTTGCGGCGTGCATGCGCCCAGCACCCTGCCTTCTTTTCCGTCCCCGCATATTCGCTGTACGCCCCGTACCCGTCGCTTTGTATAACGCCATGGAAGCCGGGGCCAAGGAGCTTCCCCACCGTCCCGTATTCCCTCGTTGCATTATAAAAATACACGGCAAACTGCTTCTCCTCGTATTCGCCGCTCATCATGAGCCATGCATAGCTGTTGGACGTCTTCCCATTCTTCCTCTCTTCAAGGCACGCCAGCGTCGTTTCATCCATATGTATGACCTCGCTGCTTCTCCCGTCCTCCATCATCCTGTCATACAGGACCCGGAGGTACAGGTCAGCCGTCTTTATGACCCACCCGCACATGTTCTGCCGGCTGATGGGGATCCCCCTCCTGAGAAGGTCCTTCTCCTGGCGGTAGAATGGCTCCCCCATCAGGAACTTGTTCGCCGCTATATTTACCACCACCGAGGGCGTGGCAAAAGAGCCTTCAATCAGTCTTGGAGGCAGGCTTGACTTGTCATTGTACACTGTCATGTTCATTTTCTCATCATTGCATGCGCGGCAGGTGAGGTTGTGGATGATGTACCTGTGCAGGATAAACTGCTCCGGTATGTGTTCCAGGTATTCCACGATATCAGGCGACACTTCCTGCATCGGCTTCCCGCATACAGGGCAGTCCCTGTTTCCAGGCCAGACGTGTTCTTCTACAACCTGCATGGATTTCAGCTTTTCGTTCCGCTTCCCTTTCCTGCGGGTATAGGTGACTGTCTCGGATTCCTCTGCCTTTTCCGGCTCTGCCCCGGCGGTGGGTTCCGCCTCGTTGAACAGGCTCAGCTGGTTCGGGTTTATCTTCTCTGACCTTGGGCCGAAGAACCGTTTGGCAAGTGTTTTATAGTTCTCTTCGCTGCTATGCGCCCTCACCAGGTTGGTGTATGCAAGCTGGAGCAGCTGGTCCTTGGAGTAATCCTTGTATTTGTCGATGAATTCCTTTTCCGTGATCATGCCTATATTTTCTTACAAAACGGCTGCTGGTGCAATCCGTGCAAAGTCCTGGAAAAGCATGTTGAAAACTCAGCATTAATTTTGCGCTTAAGTGCCGGAAAGCATGGAAAAAGAGCCGTTTGTGCCTGGTTATGGGCGGGAAATGTGGGAAAAACCGGGCTTTTATGGCACCTGCCGGAAAGTTTTCCACATCATTTTTTTGGCGAAAAATGGAAAAACTTTTTTCTCACGGCCTCATGGGAACTCCCTGGCTATATCTTCCACGCTTGTTTTCTGGTCCACCTTCAGCCCGTCCAGCAGCCATCCCAGCTGTTTTTCCGATATCTGGCATATTCCCCCATCCGCGGAACGCTTCCATTTGAAGTGCCCTTTCTCAAGCCGCTTGTATAAAAGCCAGAACCCGCTCCCGTCCCAGTAGAGGCACTTGATCTTGTTGTGGTCCCGGTTGCAGAAGATATACAGGCTTTTATCCATCGGGCTCCTGTGGAAGGAGGCCTGCACGATCTGGGCATACCCGTCTATCCCTTTCCTCAGGTCCGTCGCCCCTGCAGCCATGTAGATGTTCACCGCCTTCAGTTCCATGGGATGCCCCCTATGGCTTTCAGCACTGTTCTGAGGGCAGGTATTTCAGTTTGGTCTGTCACTGTTATATGGTATCCATTCACGGTAATGACGGATGGCTCCCTTTCCGCAACCCTGACAGGGAGAAACACAGCTTCATTGTCACTGCATCCTGCCATGCCACCCCCGGCATTCTTTCTCCTGTAGTAGTGATATGAGAATATGTCCTTATTGTAATTCTTGTTTTCACAAAACTCTCTCATTGAAGATCCCAGGGCTTTGAACTCCTCTATCTCTTTTTCCCAGTCCACGTCGTATTTTCGAAATCCTTTATTTGTCATCCTCTTCCTCCTGCATATATAGGATAGAGGATTTTAGGCCCATTTCATAGGCGGGTCTACTTTACCGCTTACAAAGCAGCTACCAAAAACACAATCATTGACAATATCCTTAAGAACCCGAAATTATCCATTCTTACTGACG
>CALGGN010000439.1 GCA_937915915.1 uncultured Selenomonas sp.
GTGGTATAGCTCGATGATCTCCTCGTCGGGGAAATCGACGTTGACGGAGTACATGTCGCATTCAATCTTTGGGAAGACATACACCTGCCCGTCATGATCGCACGTGCGCTCCGTGATGTCGTAGATTGTGCGTATGCCGACCGTTCTCCTGACCGGTTTTCCTTTCTCGTCATTGCCCACTTGGTACGTCACGTTTCGGAATGTCTGCCCGATGTATTCCTTCTTGCCATCGCGTTCCTCCTTGACATTGGAGCAGACCTCGCGCAACTCGTTGAGCCATTCCTCGGGGGACTCCTTCCGGAGATTGCGCTTGATGATGAAGTGCACGCGGTCGCCACGGAGGCATTCCTCCATGCAGAGACCGATGTTGTCGCTTGCATCGTTGCCCGAGTCCAAACGTATCAGCAGGGGCTTGTCGGTCAGCTGCCGCGCTGCGGCAATGACCTCCCTTAGGAATTTCGGAGTCTCGCTCTGGCAGTGCTGCTTGCCAGGACGAAGTTCCATGGCGAGCAGATATCCTTCTGTTCCGATGTAGGCGAAAATCGGTGCGTAGCCGTCCTTCCTTTTGTAGGTCATCGAAATGCCCTCCTTTTGGCATTTCTCGTTGATGAACGGGCTCACGTCGATGTCAATGGGCACATAGCCGTTTTCGAGGGCAGATGGCTCCACGTCGTATGTCTTCAGAAGATCTATGCTCATCTGTCGTATCACATACTTAAGGCTGGAGCCAATCTCGATGATACGTTGCCGCATGGTCGCTTCGGAGGGCATCTGCCTCATTCGCATGGCCTGGCAGTAGAATTCCGCATCATCGTCCGTCTCGTGGATTGCCGCGAAATCCGCATCTCCATGAAGGATGCCGATGAGCATTGCCTTGAGGATTTCACTGTTCAGGTAATCCTTGGATGGCTTGCAAGAGGCGTTCACTTTCTTGTCAAACCCTATGGCAGCAAGCATCTCTCCCGGGATCATGAGTCCGCCGTAGGGAATGATTCTGCTGCCGCTGAAAAAATACTGTAGCTTTGACTTCGCAAACGTTAAGGGATTTTTGACTCGCATAGCGTTCATCCTCCTTGTGAAATTCCATTTACCCCTTTCATTATAGCATGAAAGGCAGGGAACGTCATAATTATTTCACCAAAAGGGTGAAGTATTTATGGCATATCTGGATTCACCCAAAGAGAACATGGACGAGCAGACTTTGTACGCATGTAAATGCTGATATGATGCGGCTCTACGACATATTACGTATATCGTATTTCACGGATTCTGGTTTTGTTCAGTGTCCTCTCCGTAAGCAGACGGAAATACGCCGGATCATAGTTTTCATCGGAAGCGTCAAAATTTTCGACCACTACTTTCAGCAAATGCTGTTTTAGGCTTTGCACATCGGTGGTTTCGACAAATCCCTGCTCGATACTGCTGCTGGCCTCACCAGCATAGTGACGTATGCTCTCCAAAGCATCGCTGGTATCAACATAGGTATATGTGGTCTGATAGGAACTTACCTCGGTATGAGACGAGCCCCAAGTCCACGGTTTGTACCATGTCGAATCGCTGACACGGGTTTTTATAAACTTTGTCTCTGTTCCGGTTTTGTCTTGCAATTGGCTATGCTCGTGACTGCTGCGGCGCAAATCACGAAGGATGGCAATTTTTGCCTCGTCCATTTTTACGCTCATTGTGCCAAAGTATTCTTCGACCTTTGCCTGAACATTATGGATTGTACTTTGCATATCGCGCCGCTGTTTTTCCAAATTCTCGCGGTCGTTTGTGGACAGAGTGTCAAGGTGCTTGCTCGTGCGTTCACGCAAATTGGCAAGGTAACTGTTCAGAGATTTTTCGGCAGAAGGAACAAATTCCTCGGCACGACTGGCGAGGAGCGCATCTTTTTCGGCAATGACCCCGTTCAGCCACTCCTCCACAGGGGCAATGTCGCCGATTTGAGCAACCGTTTCGGCATCCAGTTCGCCCCGGTCGTCAAGGAGATCATAGGCGTGCTGTTCCAATTCGTCGTAATCGTCATAATCGCGTCCCGTCATGTTGTGGAACAGCGACGAAATGAACATGGGATTTTCGCAAGCCGCCATCAAATCAGCGCGTTCCTTTTCCCCACGCTCTGCATATAGCTCTTTCTCTTTGGTAAACTTGCTTTTTGCCTCTTTGATTAGCTGCTTTTTCGTTTCAACGATATTCTCGGTCAAGGTGTCATAATTGAACAGTTCGTCTGACAGTCCCTCGTCAAAGCGACTGCAAATCAAGGCGAGTTTTGCCAAGCCTTTTTGTGGAAGTTGCGCTTTTAAGAGCTCTACGTCGCTTTTGTCGAGGAAATGAGATGCCGTGCTGAGGAAAAATGCTGTATCGCAGACTTCTAAAAATTCCTTGGTTCTTTGGGTACGGGATTGAACGGGGTCGTTCAGTCCCGGAGTATCGACAATGGAAATGCCTTCCAACTCTGGCTTGTTAATATAAAGAATGACACTTTTCACCAAGGGAGTAATATCGCCGTTCTCGCCCACATAACGATTCAGCTTATCCATCAACGCTTCACCGGAGGGAAACGTTATGCGCTCCTTCCTCTTTTGCGTGTATACTGTGTAATCAATACCTGATTTCTTTACGGCTTCGATAAGTTCTTTCGCTGCCACAACTTCTTCGGCTGTGGAATCGCTTTGGGCAAGTTCATCAAGGCTTTCCCATTCTGCTGTTGAGTAATACTCCACCTCCATAGCATCTTCCGGTGCGTATTCAATTTTGGTGAGGGTAGCGGTCTTGGGAGTAAAGGCGCGGGGCAGAACATCTTTGCCATCAAAGATAAGCATATTGAGAAAGGTGGATTTGCCTGCCTTGACGCGGCCGATAACGGCAAGGTTGAGTTTGCGGTCATTGCGGAAGAAGTCCTCAATACGACGATTGAAATTGTTTTTAAGTCCGGAAATCTCCGACAGTGTAGTTTCGTCGGCGTAAGAACGAACAGAATCCATAGTAGCATCGAAACGAGCATTCATAGATTTGAATGACTGTTCTTTTTCGTTAGTTTTAGTAAATTTTATCGCCATTTATATCACCTTACTTAAAAATGTATTGGACACGAATTTTCTACTTTGCAGGTTTTAATATTGACCTTGGTATTGAATGTTTCCTCGAATAAAGCAAATGTTCTAAGTTCTATTCTGTCAGAAAATTTCACGGCACAATTCGAGAATACCGTGTCGGTGATAGTCAATGTTTTCGTCCCGTTTATCGTGCCTAGCACACTGCCATCGAATTCACTTCCGAAACCATGGACACCCATACTGGCTATCCCGCTCAACAAAACACCTTCTATGCTACCCGACGATTTTTTCTGCTCAATGTATGTTTTATATCCTTTGCTCTGTCCACTACGATAATCTGATTCATCTCGTACACAATTCTTAAACGTTGATGATGATATAGTTATGTTCGCCACATTTTCGCTCGTAAAGACCCGAGAATCAAAGTCTTGGAATGTGCAGTCAGTGATAAACAATTCATTTATGTCAGAGAAACTTATCGGCATATTTATCGTAAGGTTAGCCCCAGTAAGGGTAACAGGATTTCCCTTTAGGGTAACATGATTGAATGAAACCTTGTCGCGCGATTCTATTTTTTGGATATGCGCCATATACCCGGACGGGATATTGCGTTTGTTATCGCCTTGAACGATGAATTGCTGGGGCGAGTCTATGATAAAGCCAGGACAATTCGCCTTAATGCAGGGCAACACCTGCTGAAAGTTTTCCTGCGAAAAATGGAGGTAAGCAAATTTCCTTTCCAAGACGGCGTTGAGCGTAGTCAAAAGTTCGTCCACCATGTCCTGTGATATTCCAAGCAAAGCAACAACGTTTGCCAAATAATCAATTTTTCCCGTATTGCCCTTGTCGTAGCTGGTAATCATCAAAAATCCGTCCAATGCAAAGGATTCGTTTACGGCGTGTTCGCACAATATGTTCGTGTAGTTTGTTATTGACGGTTCATCCAAGATGAGAGATTTTTTCAGTAACAAATCCATGTCCGGCGGCGAGGAAAGTGCCGCTGCAATACGGCAGGGATATTCCAATGAACTGTTGAGACCTTTAGTGGGAGCATTGGTATTTGCCAGCGATATAAGGAGCGTCAAATATGCCTCGCTGACAATGGGGTCGTTCTTTTCCGTCAGGATATGCCCCGTGATTTTCGATGCCGCAACTCGCTTCATCAGCTTTCCCATATCTACCAAGTTTTTGGGGGCATTTTGAGCTTCTTCTATCTCCTGCAATGCTGTCTGCAAATCAGCCGCTCGCTTTTTTAGCTCATTCGCTTCAGCAATCAATTCGGTTATGGTTTTCACAGGGCGATTCCTCCTATCCCAATCTTTCCTTCAGCATGGCGACAAGTGTCTGTTTATAATTCGCACCGCCCACCATATCGTTGACTTTCGGCTTAATCTCCGCCAGCTTACGCCGCATGGATTCCAAGGTCGCGGGATTGACGGCAAGGTTCCGCTTTTGCAACAGGGAATGGACGATAGCCGCAGGGTCGGTAGCATCGCCTTTCACCAAGTCTATCTCCGACGGCTCTGGCATATAGATGTTTACCTTGTCGGCTACAATCTTAATCTCGGCGAAAAATTCCTGTTGCAATTTCCACAAGTTCTCCCTCGCATCCTTCAGACTTGTTATATGTTCTTTGGTGCTTGCGACAAGACTCGAAAGATAGCCGTTCACATCATCATTGTCGCCCGCCAAAGTCAGGGCTTGATTTATGCGGCTGAGACTCAAATTGTCGCTGTCAATGCTGTCGTCGTAATAATTGCGACAACCGACAAACAGCTTTTTGAAACTGTGAGCAAAATCCGCTTGAGTTTGGTTTTCATCAAGTTTTTTGAGATATGCCTTGATGGCATCGCTGTCGCAGGCGAACTTCTTCCGCATGGTGAAGGTCAGTACATCCTCATACGGAACGCCTCGCATATCAAGAGCCGACTTCACTTTCTCTTTCATCTCGGAGAGTGCTTCGGGACTTGGAGCTTTGTCTGCCTTGGTGATGATGATGAGTTTGGGAATATCCCGGTCAAGTCCCTGCAAGAAGTCTATGTCCTCCATGCTGATGATACCCGCATCGGCAGGGACAAACCAAAGAATATGCGAACTGCTGTTTAACTGGACGTGAGCAATTTTCTCATCGGTTCGTGCCGAATAAGACGCACTGTCCGCTTTGGAATAACCGGGCGTATCCAAAAATGCGATGTGCTTGTAGGTCACAAGCGGTGTGGCGATAAACAGACTGCGAAGCAAATGTCCCAGCGTAATACCTTCGCTGTTCGCTTCTTCATCGGATGCACCAAACCCGTGGGCTATCGCCTTGATGTCCGGCAGAGTGAGTGGTACTTTAGCGTCAAATTCATTGATACCAAAAGCGTTTATATCTTCGCCGCTGATAAGATATGTTGGCACAGATGTGGAAGGATTTATTTTGGCTGGCAGAACGGATTTTCCCATCAAGCTGTTCAGGAAGGAGGATTTGCCGCTGCTGAAGCTGCCGCCCAAGGCAACTACATTCTTGCCGATTAGCTTATCAAAGAGCAGGAAATCATAAAAACGGCTATACACATACTCAAAATCAAAGTACAGTTCGGGGAAATTGGCGGGAGCCTGCTTCTCTAATGCGTTTGGTATCTCCTCCTTGATGATTTTCTCCACTCGCGAAATATCTGCCGGCAAGTTTTCTTTTCCCTGATTGGGCGCAACAATGCGCTTTAATAGATTAAGCTGTTCTTCCAAGGACTCCATGTACTATGCCTCCTCTTGCATGATTTGCGTTGTTGCCGCCAAGTCGGATTTCATTTCCGCCAACCGTTTTTCCTTGTCGGCGGTTTCTTCTGCGTGACGTTCCTTTAAGTCAGCCAACGCCTTTTCCTGCGTCGCAATTTTCTGCGCTACATCCTCGTCAATCTGCGCCCCAATATGATCCACCTGCTCGCGAATTTTTTCACCTACGACGGAAACGGCTTTTTCCGTGACAGACGGGATAATTTCATACACTTTTTCCCGTGCCATACGCCGCTTTTCGTTTTGCTGTTTTTTAGCGAAGAAAACATCGGCTACCAAGCCAACCACAGCACCGATAACCGCACCAATCGGGCCACCCACAGCTATACCTATGGCGGACAAAATTACAGGCAATGATTTTTTGATGGTGTCCTTTATGGCTGAGTCAATTTGCAGTTGTTCTGCGCTGATTTGCAAATTGGTATCTACGGACAAGTCTAACTTAACGGCTTCGGCAATTCTTTCGACATATCGTTTGAGACGTGAGGAAAAATCCTCCCTCATGCAGACAATGGCTGTTTCCCGTACAATCATGGTGATTTTGTCCTTGACGTCAGAACCGTTCATTATCATATTTTCAAGCGCGGTGGATTCAGAATTTAGCGCATCGGTCAGGCGAGCGCGAAAATTGCTTAAGCTTGCATCAATCTGCGAAGAAAAATCCTCCCGTGCCGCCCCAATTTTTTCTTGCAGACGAGCGAGCTGACGAGCGCAAGCCGCCTCTTGGGCTTCAATCTCGGATGGGGTGGCATTTATTTCGCGGATAGATGTTTCAAGATAGATTGCAAGTTCGGATGCATATTTTTTCAGCTTGCGCGTTGTCTCTTGCTTAAATATGTTTTGGCTTTTGCCTTCGATTTCCAGTAAAATCTCACGCAATGGCTCGGCGTTGATATCCTCCGGCTTCCCCTTGGCATTGGTACAGCTGATTTTTACGTCCTTTAGTCCTAAATACTTTTTGGCATCCTCGCGAATACGGGCAACGCACTGCTCCAGTTCTTTCGGCAAAACGCTTTTTGACTTTGTGATAAGGAGATAAACGGGGGCATCGTGCAATTTAAGCTCTCGCAAAAAAGTTGCCATATCCGCCGGTATAGCAGGATCTCTTGCCGAGAAAGCAATGATATAGGCGAGACTTTCGGGCATATATTCGTCGATGGCACGGTTATGAAGTTCCAAACCGGAATTAAAACCCGGCATATCCACAAGTTTCACCGTGCTTACGGTGCGAAGGAAGTCATTGTTGACGAAAATCTGCGCCTTCTTCACATCGCTTGCCGACAACTTGCTATCTTTGAATTCGGCAAGAGACATCTCCTTTGCTTGTGTTGCTCCCGTATTTTTGTCAACTTCCTGAATAACCGCACTTTCCTTATCCCCGTAACAGATTTCCGCAGGAACGGAGGTTTCCGGCAACAGGTTGATGCCAAGGTAATCATTGCCTAGCATGGCGTTGATGAGCGAGCTTTTGCCGGTGCTGAACTCACCGATAAGCGGCGTAGTTACTTGAAAACTGTCCAACGAATCAATTTCTTCCTGAATCTGGCTTGCCTCTAAATCGTATTTTTTGTATAATTCATGTACGTTTTCAAACCTGCTAAGGTAACGACTGTATGCTTCTGTATGTTCCAAAATCAATCCCTCCTGTCAATTCTTACCTTTTTGCTTCATATACTGGTCTGCATAAAGTGGCTTTTGCCTCAATATACAATCACCTGATTGAGAATTTTCCTCATGGAGCCAAGCTCGTGCGATTCGGCGATACCCGTTTTGCACCAGATGGCAAAGTGTTCACTGGTGGGAAAACCGTCTGTTCCAAGTCTGCTTTCGGCTCGTCGCACAGTTTCCTCTGCCGAATAAAGCTTATATCGCTCTGTTTTCCAAAGCATCTCCAAAAGTTCCCATATTTGCGCCTGTGGCATGACGATGGAGCCTGTCTGTATCGTCTGCATCCATTCTGTAGGACGGCCATAGTGCTTGGGGAATTGACAAATAGCGAAATGCTCTGCACCCCGTATAAAATCTCCGAAAGATTCTTCATGGACGCTGTACTTTTCCCATCTATCCTTGCCGTAGAGGATAAATTTTTCTCCCGTCCAGATACCGTAACGCTTCAGCAAACCTTCACTTTCCACACATACCACATCGCCCTGTCGTACATTGCGAGGGAAACCGTGGCGCACACGATTGCCACGGATGCCATGCAGCAGGAAATTCATCAGTGGATTACCTACCATCGCACTGCACCTCCTGTTTCATCTGTTCAAATAGCTGTCAAGCGTCCAGGGCGGCTGCCGATGCTGTGTACTTTACATCAATAAGCTGCTGGCAGCCGCTCTGTCATCCCTAAATCACACTTCGGCAGTACCCGGCTTAGGCTTTACTGCCGCCAGTGTTTCGTCCAGTGATTTGGTCAAGTCCTCCATCGTGCTCTTGAAGTGCCGGACGGCTGCTTCCTCGGTGTTTGTGGCATTATCGCCATCGTTATCTCCGGATTCCTGAGCCTCGATAACCTGCGCTTTGAGGTCGGCAATGATTTTCTCACCGCGCTTCTGCAATGTGGTCTGGAGTTTGCGGATGGATGCCTCGACTTCAGCGTAAACTGCTTCACGTTCCTCGTCCGTAGTACATTCCTCCATAGCCCACTCGGCCTCGCTCTTCACCTTTTCCACCAAAATCCTCATGCCATCGGATTTGAGTGCTTTCACCTTGGCACGCTCGACTTCTTCGTCATAGTCCCAATGGTCAGACTTATTCTCCGATTCAAGCCATGCCGCCAATGCCAGTCCTGCTACGCCGCCTGCTGCTAAAAGCAAACCGTTTTTCCACCAAGTCATGTCAATCATCCTCCTGTAATAGAACTCATCATATCTTTCGACTGTCCTAAGTATAAGGCGGCTGATTGGCAAAAAGGTTGCCTGGCAGGCAACCTTTGAAAAAATTTCCAATGATATTCCCACAACCCACCCTCGCGTAAATGTCAGTACCAGGTAGTAAAAATGAACCGTAAAATGTGCATTTGTAACAATGAGGGCTGACAATGACGGCTTCACGCCGTGCGCATTCGCCCCGAAATGCTTTTTGTGGGTGCAACTGTTTACCCTGTTGCCGGGCCGGTACTCGCCCATAAAACGCTACACCAAAATAGTTATTGCAACTCCGTCAGCCAGTTCAACTGCTGAATCCTAGAGTCGAGGCTTCGAAGGTCTTTGGACAGTGCGTCCAGTTCCTTCCGCTTCTCCGGCACGGACACTGTGCTGTGAACCTTGATTTCCGTATATGCAGAACGTTCCACCAATTCGCTGGCTCTGTCGAGGAAATCACGCATAAGGCCGACTTTCTTTTGCAAACACTCGCGCTTTGCCAAAAGTGCAGTAAGTGTTTCGCCGTTGTCCATGGTCGCAGAATTGGTCATGTTAATCCGGAGAATAAGTTCCTCAAGCCGCAAAATCATGCCGTCCATCTCTTGTAAGAGTTCTGCCGGATTCTCCACCGGCTTTTCACCCTCCTGCACTTTGGCGTTATTAAGCAAACGCCCCCGTAGCTGTGAGAGTCGCTTTTGAATGTCTGCCCTCTCCTGCAGTGCTTCCGCTAATTTCATAATCTATTCCCCCCTGATGTCGTGAGCAATCCGCTCCAAAATGTGTCAAGATTATCATATTGGCTTCATCCCAGCAACCCCAGCACGCTGCCCGCATTTTGATTTGCCTGTGCGAGCATGGCCTGTGCAGCTTGCGCCAAGAGGTTGCTCTTGGTGTAGCTCATCATTGCCTTGGCCATATCAGCATCGCGAATGGTGCTCTCGGAATGGATTGCATTTTCCTGTGCAATAATCAAATTTTCAATCGTTTCAGCAAGCCTTATCTGGTAAGCTCCCATACGCACATTTTCATTCAGTGCATATTCTACTGCCGAATCCAGTTTTTCCAGTGCTTCTCTCGCTTTTTCCAGTGGATCAACAGCGGCTTCTTCCAGTCCCATGGCCTTTGTTCGCATATCGTTGATGTGGAGCCGAAGATGTTGATTGGCCTTCGGCCCTGTATGAATCACCAAAGGATTTCTCGCAAACTCAAGCTCTTCCTGATATTCAACCGTTCTGGTTACTTCATGGGGTATGGTATAGGTACGGGTAGAAGTGACGGTTTCTTCGTGGGGAACGAGTACGGTACGTGTTTTCGTTACAGTTTCCTCATGGGGGACAAGAACCGTGCGCGTTTTTGTTACAGTTTCTTCGTGAGGAACCGTAACCGTGCGAGTACGCATTTCCGTTACTTCTTCTTCCACCGTATCAACCGGAATGATACCGTTGACACCCTTGCCAATTTCCTCGGCTCTTGAATCGTTGACGGTTATATCAAGCGTTGAGTTTATTATGGAAATGCCGTAAGCATGGGGTGCGCCAGTTCCGCCAACTTCACTGTCGCCGCCTGTGCCGATTCCTGCACCTCTGTCCGTTATCGCCTTGATTGTAGAATTTTCTACCGTAATATCGCCAACGTAAGTATTTGCTCCGTTATAAGTTCCACCCCCACCTATAGCCGCTCCCTTTCCCGAAGTATTCCCCCAACCGCTATGCATTATTTCCGTATTTTGTAAATCTAAATCGGAATTTAATATGTAAATGTATCCGGTTGAACTATAATTGTTGGAAGCAGTTCCGCTTCCTATACAAGCTCCGTCATCGCACCTAGCTTTGATTGTGGCATCTTGAATAGTTATGTTTCCAGTTACGCTGCACTGTCCACCTACCATGCAATTACCACCACCTATGCAAGCACTACCACCGCTAACCAATAAATCAAAAGTGCCGCCGTTTATTGCGATGTTTCCAATAGTGCCGTTTCCGCCGGAACCTATTACGGCTCCACTCAACATACCATACGGATATGGATGCTCGGATGACGTTACGGATGATGTTATAATATTTCCGCTGTTAATGGTTATGTCGGCGGTACTGGTTTCATTATAATCCGAGCCGATAAGCGCCCCTCTTATTGCGCCATACCGTAATCCGCCCTCCTTAAATTCAAGCGTCCCGCTACCTTCTATGGTTAGTCCATCGCCTACATTTATAAAAGCTTTCTCGTATATAATACCATCATACCCTTTGCCGCTTTCACCAATGGTGATTTTATTGTTGCCTTTTATGGTAAGAACATTGTTGTTTCCTTGAAATTTGATAAACGATTGGTCATATACATAGGGCAAGCGATTTCCCTCACTATCAGTAGGGATGCTCTCAACCTTGTATCTTAAATCCAAATCCTCGAGCCACAAGTTAGTGTTTCCCAAAGACGAAGTATCTATAAAGACATCATACAGCGGTTTCGCATTATTTTGCCGGACAAGTTTGACATTCTTTGCCGTTATGTGCAGGTCGCCCGTATAGTTTTCCGGAATCATATATGCTCCGTCAGAGTCAATCGTATAATTGCTTGTTGCCGTAATGACTTTTGTAGCTTGGATAGGATTACCACCGACATAAAACACACCCGGCTCCGACACGCCTGTTGGGACTGCTTCCGAGGGACGCACGGCGTGGCTTTCCAACGGTTTTTCTGTCGTTTTCGTATAGGTATACGGATATTCTTCGGTTACTTCCTCGTAGGTAGTAACGGTTTCGGTATATTCCTCGGTCACTTCCTCATAGGTGGTGACAGTTTCGGTATATTCTTCCTCTTTTTCCTCATAAGTGGTAATCGTTTCGGTATATGGTTCCGTAACGGTTTCGTACTCGATTACGGTTTCGGTTTTGGTGTGTGTGACGGTTTCCCCTGTTCCTGCATCCTGACGCCATCTGCCATCCAGCAAGATGATACCGTTGTAGTCCGTCGTGGATGCCAGATCTTCGATTTCTGCCATACGGGATGAAAATTCCTTTTGCAGGATTTTCCTGTCTTCATCAGAATTGTGGTCGTTGAGAGAGTTGATGGCTAGCTCCTTCATTGTCCTAAGTGAGTCGATGATTCCCTGAATACCGCATTCCGCAGTTTTTACAAGGGTAATACCTTTCTGGGAGTTCTCGATGTCCTGCCCTAAGGCTCGCACCAAAGTCCGTAGTTTTTCCGACTGCGCGAACTCCGATGCACCATCCGCAGCACCGGTTATTTTGGTGCCTGTGGAAACCTTTTTCAAGTCCTTGGCCAGCTTATTGGTATTTTTGTTGAGTTCTCCCAAAGCTAACGCCGCAGCGTTGTTATTCGCCACTGTCATCGCCATAGCTGCCGCCCTCTTTCTCATGCGATTCTGAACTGACGCACATTTTATTTTCACAGGCTTTGACGGACAGAGGCTGCCACCACATCGACTTTTCTACATCATTGAACGACACCAAAAGGGACATATCAATTTGCAGTCCGTCGGCAATATCAAGGAGCATCGGCACGGACAGCGTGTCGTTGTACTTTCCGCTTTCTATACGGGAGAGGACGCTCTGGCTGATATGTGCAAGGGTTGCCAGCTCTTCCTGCTTCAAATCGCGCAGGGTTCGATAATAGGCGATTTTTGCTCCGATTTGCTTCAACAATATCTTTTTGCGTACATCCATGCCGTAACCTCCTTTCTGGCTACACGAATCCATAGAATATTATCTCAAAACAGCTTTCTAGCGGTCAAACATACCTGCGCCTAAATACGAATACTATCTTTCTAAATACGAATATCGCTAAAGTCAGAAATCATCCTCTGCCAAGAGTGCCCTCGGAGGAACGCCCAGCGCATCCGCAATGTCAAGAAGCGTAATCACAGCGAAGCTCTCAAGGTCGGCGCGCTCAATCTTGCTCATGTAACTGACACTAATCCCAATGTTTTGTGCCAGTTCCGCTTGTGACAGCCGCCGCTCTCTCCGATAGTAGGCAATTCGGTTACCGATTCTTTGGAATGTGGCCTTGTGCCGTTCCAATGCCCCCAATGACATCCCCTCCATCCATAGTATACATGGCTTATGCACCATGTATCGCGCCCGTATCCTGCGGAAATTGTCAATCATAGTGCCAGTAAATGAGCAAGCCTCTGTGGTTACAGTATAGCGAGGACGAGATTCACATAGTTGTCCAAATTGGACAAAAATAGCACTTCCCGGCGATGGGAAGTGCCGCTTGCGTATGAAATTCAGTCTGTTTCTGGGTCAATCCATATATGATAGGAAAAGGAACTGCTCTTTAAGTGAGGCGTGTCCGAAGAAAAGGAAAGCCAAATATGTTCGCCGCTTCTTTGCAGTCTGCTTCCGCTCAGCGGTACGGTAATCTGTGCGGAATCGCCCGGAGCAACGTAGGCAGCATAACTGTCCAGTCGGCCATCCTCTACGGCAGCTTGCAAGGTGCATTTTTCTATGGGGACATTGCTCCGATTCTCGATCGTGAGCACGATTTCCCAGCCGGAGGGGAAATACTTGGTCAGCATGGGCGTTGTTCCTGCTGTTTCCCAAGCGTCCCATTCGGCTTTTGGTACAGTGATACGGTATTTTCCTCCCGTACCGAGATTTTCTTTGCCTACGGCAAGGGACAGTCCAATATCGTCTGCCGCTAATTTTTCTGTCTCCTTTGCCACCTCCGGCGAGGGCTGTGGTATAATGGGGACAATCTCTTGAACGGATGGAGATTCTTCCGAACTCGGAGCATCCGACGATACCGATTCGTTGGAGGGCTTCGGTTCTTCCAAAGACGTTTCGATATGGGCCGGGGTATCTGTCCTCCGTTCCTCATGGGATTCCGGCGGCAGTTCTTGTTGCTGTGTCCAATATCCTATGCCGAGCATGACACAGGCAGCGAGGAAAAAGGCAGCAATCCGTAACGGGCTGCGATAGGATGGACGAAGCAAGGCAACTTTCAGTTCATCTGCACTCTGGTAACGGTCTTTGGGGTCTAACGCCGTGCATTTATCAAGCACCGATGTCAGCCAACCGTGATAGCCTTCTCCCAAAAGCTCTTTCATGGTCACGCCCAGGGCATAGATATCGCTTCTTGCATCCGTCTGCCCGAAGCCGTACTGCTCCGGCGGGGCGTAGCCAGAGGTGCCGAAAGCTCTGGTGTCCGGCGAGTTTTCCCTGTGCATTTCCCTTGCTACTCCGAAATCCAAGAGCCTTGCCTGTCGCTCCCCTTGTAAGATGATGTTGGAGGGCTTGATGTCACGATGGATGATTCCTGCCTGATGGAAGGCTGTCATGCCGTCCAGAAGTTGAAGCATGATGTTTTCGACTTCTGTGGGGGAGAATCGTCTGCCAGTCTCGATTTCTGCCGACAGTGTATTGCCGCTGACATATTCCTCGACTACCCATGTCGTACCGTCTTCTTCCGCTGTAAACAAGATGCGCGGCCAAAGCGGGTGGGCTATCTCTTTCAGTTTTCGGAAGGGAAGCCCCGTGGTACTGAGCTGCTTGACGACAACAATCTGCCCTGTGCCATCCTTGGCGAGCCATATACTGCTATGCTCTGTTTTTTTGAGCAGTTCGACCTTTGTGTATTCTTCCTTTATATAGGATGCTACCCGCTTGTCCACGTTGTCACCCCCAAACTACGATGATTCATTACCCCATTATACCATAGCAGGAAAGGATGGTACGGATGCCTGCCAAGGATACGGATGAACTTGTCCACGAATTGAAAAGCTCTAGCAGTATGGCAGCCTTCCTGCAGGAGAATCGGGATGAAATGGTGTCGCGCTCCCTGCCAGAGTACCTCGCGCAACTTTTAGCGGAGAAAGGTATGTCCCAGAAGGAGGTCATCAAGGCATCGGGGCTTTCGGCAAGCTACGCCTGTCACATCTTCTCCGGCGAACGCAGCACCACCCGCCCTAAAATGCTGGCCATTGCCCTTGCCATGAAGCTGACCGTGGAGGAAACGCAGTACCTGCTCCATTATGCAGGACTGCCGCAGCTTTACGCCCGTGTGCCGTGGGACAGCATCATTATACATGCCATCAGCCATCAGAAATCGGTCATTGATACCAATCTGCTTCTGGACGATTTTGGAGAGCGGCCTTTACTTGCCTGAACCTTGCTGTGATGGCCGAGGGAGGACATGCCTAATCTGGGATATTCCTTCCAACGGCAGTCGGATTCTCCATGCTCCATAGCAATAATATATGCCTGAAGAATTTCAGTTTAGCATAGACAGTCTTCCGTAATGGGAAATATCCTTTTCTGTCCTCAAAAACCACAACATAGTGGTAATGAGGAAGGGAGGTGATTCCAATGACGATAACGAAGTCTGTCTTTTATGTGTCCGAGGCGGCAACGCTCCTTAACTGTGCTCCTTACTGCATTTATCAGCTGATTCGCTCAGGACAGCTAAAGGCTTACAAGAATCCGGGCGGAAGAGCGTGGCTGATTCCGGAACAGTCCATCAGAGATTACATTGAATCGCGCATTCATCTTGATGACTACGGCGGTTGATGCGCTGTTACGGAATGTTTTCCTGCACTTTCATCTTCAGAGCATGAATGAACACAGAACATAGGCAACAAATGGAGGAAATCCTATGAACAATGCTGAATCCGACCTGATAACACTGGAGGAACTTTGCGAGATTCTGATGATCGGAAGGAGCGCCGGATATCAGTTGCTGGCTTCTGGCGAGATTCCTTGCTTTCGCATCGGAAGGATATGGAAGATACCAAGAGAGGGAGTGGATGTGTATATCCGCAAGCAGAGCGGATTGCTATAAGAAGAGGTGCTTGGCCTCAGAGCCAAGCGCCCGTTCTTATGACAAGTATTCTTGATAGGAAACAAGGTAGAATTCGATGGTGCAGGTTACAGTTTAGTCGGATTCGTGGTATAATGGCAGTAAAAGAGCATCTGAGAAAATATGTTCGAAAAGGCGGTGATATGTTGGCGGATAAAGATGCAACGGAAAAACGACTGGAAGACTATGCCGATGTATTCAGCGATTTGGTGAATGTCCTGCTCTTCAAGGGGAAGCAGCTGATGCAGCCGGAGGACTTGCTGACAGCCCTGCCTCGCTCCATCTACAAGGTAGACGGGAAAATGCACGAGCAAGAGCGTGATGTAGCCAAGTTCTGGAAGAAAGGGCAGATACGCATAGCCTTCATCGGCTTGGAAAATCAGACGGACATCGAGGCTGACATCCCTTTCCGCATCATCGGATATGATGGGGCGGTATATCGGGATCAGCTGAATGCAGACGAGAAGGATAAGCCCAAGGAACGCTATCCGGTGGTGACGCTGGTGCTGTATTTCGGCTATGAACGGCGATGGAACAAGCCGTTGAATCTGAAGGAGTGCTTTTCCATACCGGAGGAACTGGAACCCTTCGTTAACGACTACCATGTGAACCTGTTCGAGATTGCATGGCTACCGGACGAGACAATAGCCATGTTCCAGAGCGACTTCCGCTTCGTGGCAGACTATTTCAGCCAGAAGCGGAAGAATCAGCAGTACAAATCTCCGGCAGGGGAAATGAAGCATGTGCGGGCCGTGCTGGAGCTGCTTTCAGCGGTCATGCAGGATACCCGTTTCATGGATGCGTACAACAAGCGAATTGAAGAAGGGAGAGCGGTGAATATGGATGCTTGGATAGATGAAGCTGAGAACCGGGGAAGACAGGAAAGTTTGATTGAGAATATTCGTAATTTGATGAAAACAATGAAACTGACAAAGGATGAGGCAATGGCTGCTTTGTTGGTTCCGCCAGAGAAGCAAAAGGAATTGCAACCGCTCATTTAATTGCTCTGTATGGCAGAGGCCAGGTCAACGGTAATGGAGCTGTTGTTGGAACTGAAAATCGTGACAAACGGAAAATTTCGCCCAGCATATCATGGGCATAATTGGAAGACTAAGAAGAGCAGGTGTCTTGCGCCTTATTTGCGCCTTATGGGAATCAAAATCCTGCAAAAACTCACCAAGGTTCGACAACGCTCCGTGATAGAGCACACAGTAATACCAAGGGATTCAGGGCATATCACGTTTTACACAAATGAGTCAAGCCTCATTCGTAATGAGCAGGTCGTAGGTTCAAGTCCTATAGCCAGCTCCAGTGATTTCAGGGCTTCCGAGGTTTCTCGGGAGCTTTTTTGTCGCCTTCCCTGCCCATTTTTTCAAAAACTATAAGAAAGAAGCAAAGGAGTCCGCCTTCAATCTGAAACGTGCGGCAGCTTTTTTCAAAAAGAAAAATTTTGAAGGAATAGAGGATTTTTTCCGTATTTGGCAAATAAGAGTAACATGAAGGAGGGATTCTGATGATTAATGAAGATATTTTAGATACGATGGTACGCACGGCAATCGATGCGATGCGCAATGCCTATACGGAGCATGGGGCACGGGCCGTCGGCGCCTGCGTGCTGGCAAGCGATGGCACGCTCTATACGGGCTGCACGATCGACAATGCTTCGCCCCAGCTTGTGATGAATGCGGAGGCTGTGGCGATTGCGCGTGCGGTGGCGGACGGCAAGCGGGAGTTTGACGCGATGGTGGTCGCGTCGGATACGAAAAAGCCTTATGTGCCATGCGGAACCAGCTGCCAGCTCATGGCGGAGTTCCATGTGCAGGAGATTATCATGGCGGATACGCAGGGCAACGTGGAAAAGGCGGAGCTTGCAGAGCTCCTGCCCTATGCGGCAAAGCGTGAGGAGCTTCTGGGCAAGGAAAAAGTGCCGTCCTTTCGGTATGAGATAGATGATGAAAACTTTTGACGGACGGGAAACGTCGCACGGCAGTCGTATGTTACGGCTGCTTTGTTGTATGTGAGTGAAAGGCGTGGTATGGATGTATCAAAGGAAACGGTTTCTGGCTCTTGGCGTTTGGCTTTTCCTGTGCTGTTTTCTCGTTTCCCTGCACAGCGCGGAGGCAGGCGTGTGGCGGCTGGACGGATCGGATCTGTCCGAGCCGTTGCGACACTTCCGCATGGCATCTGATCCGTGGCACGAGAAACTGCGCGGTGCGGAGCCTTCCCGTACGGGCTTGGACGGGCTGTGTATTTCGGCAAGCGCCCAGCCATCTCTGGCATCGCTTCCGCCGCTTTACCAAAAGCTGCGCAAACAAGCCGGCGAGGATGCAGAGCTTTATCTTGTGGATCTGCGGCAGGAATCCCACGGATTCGTGAATGGGATTCCCGTGAGCTGGTATGAGCCGAAGAACCAGGCGAATTTCGGATGCAGCTCCTTTGAGGTGGAAATGCAGGATGAGCATCTGCTGGCAGATCTTCCGGGAACTGTGCAGGAACTTGTCCCTCTGGGGAAAAGCGATACGGCGCGCCTCAGCAAGCGCGTTGTCTCTGTCGTGAGCGTGCAGACGGAGCGGAAGGCGGCGGAGGCGGCAGGTTTTCACTATGTGCGCTTTTCCGCGACGGACATGCTCTGGCCGTCAGCGGACACGGTGGATGAGTTCATCCAGTTCTACCGGAGCCTGCCGGAGCGTGCATGGCTGCACTTTCACTGCTATGCGGGGCATGGGCGCACGACCTCGTTCATGGTGATGTATGATATGCTCAGGAATCCTTCGGTTTCTCTGGCCACGGCAGCAGAGCGCCAATACCTGATCGGCGGCTCGGATCTGCTGGCGGAAAGCTCCGGTGATGACTGGTATGCCGAGGTGCATCGGGAGCGCACAAAGTATTTGCGCCTGTTCGAGCAGTACCGCAACGAGCAGCAGCCGCAGGATTTCGCCCTTTCATGGAGCGATTGGCTGAGACAGAGACGCGGCAGCATGTGACGCTGAAGAAAGCGAAATGCATACGGACACGAAAGGAGACTACGGCGAAATGCGAAGGCATTTTGTCCATAGTCTCTTTTTTCTTTTTCTGTGTGTATTTCCGTTTGGAAAAGGATTTTCAAGGCTTTGCGGCGAATGAATACTTAGGGAAACACTGATTAATTCAGCCGCCCATCTTGACGTATCTTGCATGTCCTCCCTGTGTCGACAAATCCTCGACATAGCACCACTATGACTGCGGTTTGTCTCCTTGGGAAGGACATGCAATCTACGCCAATCTGGACGACTTCATTTAATCAGCGTTTCCTTAGGATGGAAGTTTCATCGGGAAGATACTTCGCTGAGTGGAGTTGAAGGGAATGCGGGAATATCGGAACCTCATGCGTGTTTTGAATATATTGCTGCTCGTGCTGTTTGCCGCTGTGCTGCCCGTGGAGGCAAGCGAGGAGGATGAGGCGGCGCGTGTCCTGCGCGTGGGCTATATGCCGGGGACAGGCTTTCTGGAGGAGGACTGGCCGGGACATTTGAGCGGCAGCGGCTATGAATATATGGAATTCCTTTCCCAATACGGAGGATGGAAATTTGACTACGTTCCCTGTGCGACGTGGAAAGAGTGCGGCGAGAAGCTGCAATCGGGAGAAATCGACATCCTGCCCGGTATGCCGGGGAGCGATAAGTCGCTGCCTTTTGCTGCCCGCACGGATCATGTTGTGGCGCGTTTCCCTATGGAGCTTGTGATCCAGGAAGGGCTGGACAAGGAAAAGCTTCGCATCGGCACTCTGTCCTATAACTATCCGATTCCTTCCTTTCCGCAGGTAGCGAGGGAGGAAGGCTTCCGGTACGAGCTTGTGGATTTCGGGAAATATCAGGACTTGCGGAGTGCGTTCCGCGCAGGGAGCATCGATGCCTACATCGGTCCGATGCTGGACCCGGGAAAGGCAGACCATGTGCTGTCCATTTTCGACCGCGTGAGCTATCGCCTGCTTGTGCGCAGCGACCGCGAGCAACTTCTGGCGCAGCTCAATCGGGCAATGGATCACCTGCTCTTGAACCAGCCGAATATACGGAATCGCTTGAACAAAAAATACATGCTTTCCAAAGGTTTTCCGCTGATACTTGAGCCGTCGGAACGCGAGTATTTGAGGGAGAAGGGGAAACTGACCACGGCTGTCGTGTTCCAGCAGAGGCCCTATGCCTATCGGGAAGAAGGGGAGTGGAAAGGGGCTATCCCGGAAGTAATCCGTCAGATGGAGGCGGATCTGGGGGTAGAGATTGAAATCCTAGAGATTTCGTCCATTCGGGAATTGCATGATCTGGCAATACACGGGAAGCTGGATTTCGTGCCGGATCTTCCCTGCGATTTCAGCTGGCAGGCAAAGTTCGGACTGGCGCCCACGCAGCCCTATATGGATCTGAGCTATGTGGCAGTCATGCGGCGCGGAACGGAATCCATGCAGGAGATGCGGGTAGCATGCCTGCAGGATGCTTTTTGGACGAAGAGCTTTGCAGAGCGGAATTACCCGGAGGAACGCCGGATTTATTTTTCGACGATGGAGGAGTGCTTCCAAGCGGTGAGCAACGGGCAGGCAGATGTTGTCTATGCGCCGCGCGGCATTGTTGTTTCCCTGATGGAATCAACGGGCTGCTACAATCTTGCTGCGGGCAGTGAGAACAGTTTTGTGGAGGCCATCGGTTTTGGGGTCCGGC
>CALGGN010000440.1 GCA_937915915.1 uncultured Selenomonas sp.
GGCATCCGCGGAAAGGTGGAGAGCATGGCAACGAAGAAGGCAGCAAAAGCAGAAAAAGCAGCCGCGCCCGGCAATGTGCAGGAGGAAAAGCTCAAGGCGCTGGAGCACGCGCTGGCGGATCTGGATAAGCAGTTTGGCAAAGGCGCCGTGATGAAGATGGGCAGCGAGGCGATTAACCGTGACATCGCCGTGATCCCCACGGGGTGCCTCACGCTGGATTACGCTTTGGGCGTCGGGGGCATTCCCCGGGGCCGGATTGTGGAGATTTTCGGCCCCGAATCCTCCGGGAAGACGACGGTAGCGTTGCACATCGTGGCAGAGGCGCAGAAGGCCGGCGGCATCGCCGCTTTTGTGGACGCGGAGCACGCGCTGGATCCCCTGTACGCTAAAAAGCTGGGCGTCAATATCGATGAGCTTTATGTTTCCCAGCCGGATACGGGGGAGCAGGCGCTGGATATCGTGGAAGCGCTGGTGCGCAGCGGCGCCATTGATATCATCGTCGTGGACTCCGTGGCGGCATTGGTTCCGAAGAGCGAGATCGAGGGCGATATGGGCGATTCCCATGTGGGGCTCCATGCGCGTCTTATGAGCCAGGCGATGAGGAAGCTCACGGGTGTGATCAGCAAGTCGGGCACGGTAGCTGTCTTCATCAACCAGATCCGTGAAAAGGTCGGCGTCATGTTCGGCAATCCCGAGACAACGACAGGCGGGCGCGCGTTGAAATTCTACGCTTCCGTGCGTCTGGACGTGCGCCGCGTCGACAGCATCAAGCAGGGAACGGATGTGATCGGCAGCCGCACGAAGGTCAAGGTAGTGAAAAACAAGGTGGCGCCTCCCTTCAAGCAGGCGGAGTTCGATATCATGTACGGCGAGGGCGTGTCGAAAATCGGCAGCCTCATTGATATGGCCGTGGAGATGGACATCGTGGACAAGAGCGGCGCATGGTTCTCCTATGGCGGGACACGGCTCGGCCAAGGCAAGGAAAACGCAAAAACCGCAATCCTGGAGCAGCCGGGGCTGGCGGAGGAGATCGAAGGAAAGATCCGCGCGAAGCTCCTGAACACAGGCAATGCGGGAGACACTGCGGCAGAGGATGCGGCGGAAGGAGCAAAGGATGCCAAGGGCGAAGGCTGAAAAGACTGCGCTCATGCAGGCAACGGATCTCTTGGCACGGCAGGAGCAAAGCGAGCAGAAACTGCGGGCAAAGCTCCTGCACCGAGGTTATGCGGAAGAGGAAACAGAAGCGGCAATCGAGGAGCTCAAGGCACGTCATTATCTCAATGACGCGGAGGCCTGCGCAAGGCAGTTCCGATTCCTCTATGAGGAAAGCCGCAACTCCGTGCGTCAGATCTGTGCCAAGCTCCAGCAGCGAGGGTTTGACAGCTCGCTGGTGCGGGAATGCATTCCCTCGGATACCTACGAAAGAGAAAAGGCGGCGGCGCTCAAATGCCTGCATTTGAAATTCCGCCCATCTGCGGAAAAGAAAAAAATGCTTCAGCATCTTTACCTGCGCGGTTTTGAAAGCTCTGCCATCCAATCGGCGGTGGAGGAATTCCGGAGCAGTGAAGATGAAGAAGATTGACATGGGGGGAACGGTTTTGGCTACTGTTGCGAATGAAATGATTCTGGTCCTGGATTTCGGGGGCCAGTACAATCAGCTGATCGCCCGGCGCGTGCGTGAAAATCATGTGTATTGCGAGGTGCATCCGCATACCTTGGCATTGGAGAAGATCCGGGACATGGCGCCGAAGGGCATTATCCTGACGGGGGGGCCGAACAGCGTCTATGGCGAGGAAGCCGTGCTCTGCAGCGAGGAACTGTTCCGCATGGGGATTCCTGTGCTCGGCATCTGCTATGGCTCCCAGCTCATGGCGCATCTTCTGGGCGGCGAAGTGAAAAAGGCTCCGGTGAGCGAGTACGGGAAAACAGAAGTGGAAGTTGCGGACAGGAATTCCAAGCTTTTTCAAAAGGTATCCGACCGAACGATTTGCTGGATGAGCCATACGGATTACATCGCAGGGATGCCGGAAGGATTTCGGGTGACGGCGAAAACGCCGAACTGTCCGGTGGCGGCCATGGAACGGGAAGAGGACAAGCTCTATGCACTGCAGTTCCATCCTGAAGTCATGCACACGGTCGAGGGCATGAAGATGCTGAGCGCCTTTGTCTATGAGGTCTGCGGCTGCAAGGGCGACTGGAAGATGGATTCCTTTGTGAGGACGACGGTGGAACAGCTCAAGTCGCGCATCGGGGACGGCAAGGCGCTTTGCGCACTGTCTGGCGGCGTGGATTCCTCTGTTGCGGCGGTGCTGCTATCGAAGGCCATCGGCAAACAGCTGAGCTGTGTATTTGTGGATCATGGCCTGCTCCGCAAGGATGAGGGGGATCAGGTGGAGGCAGTCTTCGGACACAATGGCGCCTATGATGTGAACTTCATCCGCGTCAATGCAAAGAATCGCTTCTATGAAAAGCTCAAGGGCGTGACGGAGCCGGAGCGCAAGCGAAAGCTCATCGGGGAGGAATTCATCCGCGTATTCGAGGAAGAGGCAAAAAAAATCGGCGCAGTGGACTACTTGGTGCAGGGTACGATTTATCCCGATGTGATCGAAAGCGGCCTTGGAAAATCCGCAGTCATCAAATCCCACCACAATGTAGGGGGCTTGCCCGATTTTGTGGATTTCAAGGAAATCGTGGAGCCTTTGCGGCTGCTTTTCAAGGACGAGGTGCGGGCCGCAGGGCGTGAGCTCGGACTCCCGGATTATCTCGTGAACCGCCAGCCCTTCCCGGGACCGGGGCTGGGCATTCGCATCATCGGGGAGGTCACGGAGGAGAAGGTCAAAATCGTGCAGGAAGCGGATGCCATCTACCGCGAGGAAGTTGCAAAGGCTGGGGCGGACAAACAGCTCGGCCAGTATTTCGCCGCGCTTACCAATATGCGCTCCGTTGGCGTCATGGGGGATGGGCGCACCTATGACTACGCGATTGCCCTGCGCGCGGTCATGACCGGCGACTTCATGACCGCGGAATCCGCACAGCTCCCTTGGGAAGTCCTGCAAAGGACGACCAGCCGCATCGTGAACGAGGTCAAAGGCGTTAATCGCGTGCTCTATGACTGCACGGGGAAGCCGCCTGCCACGATTGAGTTCGAATAAAAGAAGAAAATCCGCTGTCCCTTGCGTGGTGAGGGATGGCGGATTTTTTTATGGTTGAAAGGTACTATCGCTGTCCCACGCTGACAATATGGCACGGCACTGTCTTTCGAGTGCCGGGATATCATCGGTCAATACTTCCCATACTGTTCTAAGGTCGATTGTTCCGTATCTGTGAGCAACGATATTCCTCATTCCTTTCCTTTGATAGACCGCCAAGGAATATCTTCATGGCTCTTTTTAAGGAAACGCTGATTAAGGAAACACATGAATCCGTGAAACTCGAACACTGTCCGTCCCCCTTTGGGGGCGGGGGACCGCCA
>CALGGN010000441.1 GCA_937915915.1 uncultured Selenomonas sp.
AACCCGCTTACCTCACCCGGGTCATACCCGCTCATCTCCAGCACATGGGGATGCACCATGCCCGCGCCAAGGATTTCCAGCCAGCCGGTTCCCTTGCAGACGCTGCACCCGTGCCCGTGGCACATGACGCAGGAAACATCGACCTCCGTGCTTGGCTCCGTGAAGGGGAAAAAGCTCGGCCGCAGGCGCACCTGCACCTTGTCGTTGAAAATCTGCTGCAAAAACAGCTCCAGGGTACCCTTTAAGTCCGCAAGACTGATTCCCTTGTCGATGACAAGCCCCTCCACCTGCGTGAACATCGGAGAATGGGAAGCATCGTAATCATCACGGCGATAGACGCGCCCCGGCGCGATCATGCGGATGGGGCTGTTCGGCTCATGGGACTGCATGGTCCGCGCCTGTACGGGCGAAGTCTGCGTGCGCATGAGGATATCCTCCGTGATGTAGAAGGAATCCTGCATGTCCCTTGCCGGATGATCCTTCGGCAGATTCAATGCCTCAAAGTTATAGTAATCCTTCTCGATCTCAGGGCCTTCTTCAACGGAAAAGCCCATGTCCAGAAAGATGTCCTTGATACGGTTCAGGGTAAGCGTCAAGGGATGCAGATGCCCCAGCGGCACACGGCGCCCCGAGAGCGTCACATCGATTTTCTCGCTCGCCAGACGGTTCGCAAGCGCTGCCCCCTTCAACGCTTCATTCTTTGCCGCAATCTGCTCCTCCAGCGCTGCGCGCGCCTCATTCACGATTTTTCCGACCTTCGGGCGCTCCTCTGCGCTCAACTTTCCCATGCCGCGCAAGATGCCTGTGAGCTCGCCCTTCTTGCCCAGATATTTCACACGGACCCCGTCCAAGGCCTCCAAGCTGTCCGCAGCCTGAATCGCGGCCTGTGCCTCGCCTGTCAGCTGTGCAATCTGCTCTTCCATCCAAAAACCTCCTCAAGGAACTATCCATAAAAAACAAAACCCCCGCCCGACAAGGGGCGAAGGCCATCCGCGGTACCACCCTAATAGATACTCAAACGCCTTAACGCGGCTCTACGTCCCGACTACGCATGACCTAAGAAACTGTCGAAAATAACTTAGCCACTTCACCGGAAAGCTCCGAAGGGAAACTTCACCCATTGGCATGACCCTGCTCCCAGCCTATGGCAGGACTCTCTTTGCATGCCCACATGGACTAATATGCTTCATCATCGCTGCAACAATGTACATCATACCATATTTCATTTTTTTTTGCAAGGCATGGGACGCAGTCTCACCGCTCACGGAATCCTTCATCCCATATCCGCGTCTCGCCCGCTTGTTTCGGCGTCCAGAACGGGAGTTCCTTTCCCGGCTCAAAGAAATCCTCCGGCGGCGTCCAGATCTGTCCGCTGGCAATTCCCAGTTCATTGTGCATGGTGACAAAACCCTTGAGCCTCGTGCTGCGAACAAATTCCCGAATGCCCATATCCCACGAGTTTCCCATGCGGGCATCCACGGGGAAAAAGGCAATCTCTGCCTCCATCCCCTCCAGCTTCTTCATCTGCTTCCGGAATGCATTACGCGCAAGCATCTGATTTTCATGGGTATCGCCCTCCCAATGCCACCAGTTGAAATCCCCTGCATGGAAGATACGCCTTCCCTCTGCCGTCTCCACCAGAAAGGACACGCCCACATCCGTAGAATCAAAGGTCGTGACATGCAGATATCCGTCCGTCCAGTCCGAGTAGGTTCCCATGTAGGCAATCGCGTCCTGCGGAAAGCTCCTGACGCGCTTGGTGCGGCGGATATCATAGCTGAAGATGTACTGCGTCACATGATCCGCATAGGCGCGGATGTGCGCGTCAAAATGGTCGAAATGCGCATGGCTCGCAAAGATATAAAAACGATCATATGCTTGCTCCAAAGCGCATTCCACGGCATGCGCCGGGTCTGCATAGTCGTCGAACAGCAGGAGCGTCCTGCCGTCCCGCACGAGAAATCCGCTATTGCTCAGGTAGGTTATTTCCATCATTGCGCTTTTTCCTCTCTTCCTGCTGCAAGGCCCGCCGTTCCATCAGTTCCTCGATTTTCACGCCGCTCTGCGTGAATCCGCGCCCCATGACCTCGCTGGCTGACATGATGATCATGAATGCATGCTCATCCAAGGTATGCGTGATCAGCTTGACCTTTCCGATCTGCGTGAGGCTGACGACTGCGAATACCACGTCCCGTTCCTTGCGCGTGAATGCTCCCTGCCCGTGCAGGAATGTCACACCTCGCCCAAGTTCCAGCAGAATGACCTCCGCGATATCCTCCGCCCTGTTGGATACAATCAGAATCGCCTTTCTGCTGTTGAGTCCCGCAATTACCTTGTCCGTGACGCTCGCATTCACATACATGCAGATCAGCGTGAACATCGCAGGCGCAACGCCGAACAGGAACCCGGCAATGAGCATGATCACGCAGTTGAAGGCAAAAATCACGCCCCCCATCTGGAAGGAATAGTATTTCTTGACCATGGCGCCGATGATATCGAAGCCGCCCGTGCTCCCGTTCATGCGGAAGACCATGCCGTAGCCGATGCCATTGAACACACCGCCGAAGATTGCTGCCAGCATCAAATCATTGACGGGCGCATACGCGTTGAGAAAACGCGTCATATCCAGACAGGCCGAAAAAATCACCGTTCCCAGCACAACCTCCACCGTATAATTCCGCCCCAAGGTCCGATAAGCCGCATAAAGAAGCGGAATATTGTACACCAGGGTTTGGATGCCGATCGGCAGATCCGCCAGAAAATAAAAGATAATGGCAATGCCCGTCACACCGAAGATGGCGAGCATGGGAATACAGGTCAGCACGAAGATGTATTTCGGCACGTTGACCTTGCTGAAAATATGGGCGTTCATAATAAGCGCGTACATACCGCCCATTGTCGCCTCGCGGAAATATGAAAAGACAATGTTTCCCGCGAAAAGGTATATCGTGTAATGAGCCGTTCTGTCCGCAAAGAAGCGGGAAAATACAACACTCTGTATCAAAAGGGTAAGGAGCGGGTATACCAGACTCCAGCCGGCACCGAGTATCGTTCGTTTGTATTTCTGCTTGAAATCTCTTGCGGTCAGCTCCTCAAAAAGGAACTGATGCTTTTTTATTGTTTCTGCCAGTTTCATTTGCTGCTATCTCCGAGCGTTTCCTGATTTATCATTCCGCCGAACACTGTCTTGAACAGTATTTTTATATCCAGACCAAGCGTCCAGTTCTGTATGTACCATATATCGTATTCTACTCTTTTTTCGATAGAAGTATCGCCTCTGAGCCCGTGCACCTGTGCCCAGCCGGTCATTCCCGGACGCACCTGCTGGCGGACGAGGTACAGCGGCACTTCTTCCTTGAAACGCTGAACATAGAACGGGATCTCGGGTCTCGGACCCACAAGGCTCATCTGCCCGATCAGGACATTGAAAAGCTGCGGCAGCTCATCGAGGCTGTATTTTCTGATGAAGCTTCCGAATTTTGTTCTTCTCGGATCCGCCGCGGTGGACCATGCGGTATTTTCCTCGGCGTTGACGCGCATACTGCGGAATTTGAGCATACCGAAGGGCTTTTTATCCTTGCCGATACGCTCCTGCTTAAAGAACACGGGTCCCGGACTTGACAGCTTGACGCCCGCCGCTATGATGAGCAGGACCGGCGAGAGAACTATCAGCATCAGGAAGGATAAGACTATATCCGAAAGTCGTTTTATCGAGGCCAGCAGGATATTATCCAGCGGAGTGGCTCGCAGATCGACGAGTGTTGTTTCTCCCAGTGACTCGATCGTGGGGTGGCGCGGAAAGTATTCGTTATAGAACGGGATCATCTCGACGCGCGTGCCTTCCTTTTCTGCTGCCATAAGCACATCGCGCATATAAATGACCTCATGAGCTTCGAGCGCTACCACGAGCTCATCACAGTGCTGCTGTTCAAGTATCTGTCCGATATCCTCGTAGCTGCCGAGGTTTTTGCCGAGACCTTCTTTTTCAACAGCGCTGACATAACCGTCCACTACGATACCGAGCTTGGGTTCTCTCACGACATCATTGATGTAGAGCGCGGCATTTTTTCCGTTGCCGATAACAATTACATGACGCAGGTATTTGCCCTTCGCCCGTATAGAGCGGATAAGCATCTCGGCGATCACCATTTTGGTATCTACGGCAATTGTGGAAATAAGCCAGAATATAAACAGCGTTAAGCGGGAAACATCCATTAATTTCAGCACGAATGACAATGTTGTCAAAGTCAGGATACCGACAAGATTTATACCCGCAATGATCCATACATCACGCTTGAGCCACCGGCTGCGGAATGGATCATAGAGATGAAATACCGCATAGGCAAGTACAATGACCAGAGAATATACCGCTGCCGCAAACATCAGCCGGGGGTTTTTCATATTGATGCTCACATCACCGTCGAGTATGTCAAATCTGATATTTACGGCTATGATATATGACACAAACGTCAGTATCATATCAAGCACAGCGTTCAGAACGCCGATTATAAACTTGTTTCTCGTTATCGTACGAAATTCCCCCTTTCTCTGATTTTAAGGATAGCTGTAAATAAACACTACCTCGTCACGCGCATTTCAAAATCGTAAGTATCGAATGCTATGCTGTCGATAACTTCGCCGGTCTTGTTATCCAGAATAACAAAATTCATTCCGCGCGTATTCTTTGAATATTCTACATCATTAATGATGATCGAACTTGTATTGCCAATATACCAGCCTGCGCTGACAATTGTGTAGGAAATACCACCTATCTGTCCGCTTTGACTGATCGCATCTGCATCACTATGATCTTCTGTACTAGATCGGAAGAGCGTCGTGTAGGGAAAGAGTGTAGAT
>CALGGN010000442.1 GCA_937915915.1 uncultured Selenomonas sp.
TTACCAGAAGGAAGCGCATGAAGGGATCGCGGAGTATTACAGGAGCCTGGATGCGTCGGGACCGGGATCTATCAGATCCACATCCATATCGAAAGGATAAAGATTGAACATATTATAGGGGGATCCGATAGATCCCTTCTGGCGCTGCGCGATCCGAAACGTGTCGAATTTTCTGCGCTCCAGCACCAGCGTATGCGGCTCTTCCTGCTCGGAAGTTTCCTGCGTAGTATCGCTGCAGACGACCTCCACGCCAGTGAGCCCCTCCTTCTTCTCCATGCGGATCCGGAGCTTTCCGTCCAGAAAACAGTTCTCCCGGATGACGAGCCGGTCTGCCGCCTCATAGAGCTCATCCAGCATGCGCGCGGCGCACAGGCGCTGATAGTCCTCCTCCCCAAGCAGCAGGGAACAATCGTTGGGAAGAAGCATTTCATCCCCGACCTTTTTCTTCGAGCGCAGCAGTCCCTGCTCCAAAGCGCGCACCAATTCCGCAGGCTCCAGAGCACTGGCGAACCTGCGGTTGAAAAAGCCCTCGATGTGATTCCCTAAAAAATTCTCCAGATTTTTCAATCCCATAAAGCGCACTTCCTAATTCATATGGCGATTCCGCAGCTGCCCGCACGCTGCATCAATGTCCGTTCCCATTTCCCTGCGCACAGTCACGTTGATATGACGGCTCTGCAGCATCGTTTCAAAATGCCGGATGCGCTCCGGAGACGGACGCAGCAGATTCCGTTCCACGACCGGGTTGATGGGAATGAGATTCACACCGGCCAGCTGCCCGGAAAGCAGGCTGCAAAGCTCACGCGCATGTTCTTCGCCATCATTCAGATGATCGATGAGAATGTACTCATAGGTCACGCGGCGCTTTGTCCGCTCCCCATAGGCTCGTCCCGCTTCCACCACATCCCGAAGCGGGTATTTGCGATTGATGGGCATGAGCTCCGAGCGCAGGGCATCGTTCGGCGCATGCAGGGAAATCGAAAGATTCACGGGGATCCCCTCCTCCATGAGCCGGTAGATCCCCGGAACAATCCCCGACGTGGAGATCGTGAAATTCCGATACCCCATCCCCAGCGCATAAGGCTCATGCATGAGATGCAGAAAGCCGAGAAGCGCCTCATAGTTCATCAAAGGCTCCCCGGAGCCCATGACAACCACCGTATCCACGCCGCTGCCTTCCTCCCGCAGGAAATCCTGGATATGGAGCGCCTGCGCAAACATTTCTCCTGTGGTGAGATTCCGCTCCATGCCGTGCAGGGTAGAGGCGCAGAACTTGCAGCCCATATTGCATCCGGCCTGGGATGAGATGCAGATGCTGTTGCCGTAGGGCTGGCGCATGAGCACCGTTTCCACCGCCGTGCCATCCGCGAAGCGCAGCAGCAGCTTGGTCGTCAGTCCATCCGCGGAATCCAGCCGCGCCTGCTCCTCGGGACGCAGGATCTCATGCTGCGCCGAAAGCTTCTGCCGCAGTTCCTTGGAAAGATTCGTCATCTCCCCAAAGGTGCGTGCGCCGCGTTGATACATCCATTCCGCAGTCTGCCTTGCACGGAACTTCGGCTGTCCCAGCTCCGCAAACTGCTCCTGCAATGCCTCCAATGTCATGCCGAAAAGGTTCATGGTGCGCCCCCATCACTTGTGCGTTTCATCCTCGCAATAAAGAACCCGTCGGTTCCATCCCTTTGCGGATAAAGCTGCACCATTGCTTCCTCCCGTTTTTTGAGCGGAAGGAAAGCTCCGGTCCGCTCCAGTGAAAATTCGGCATGCTCCTGCAGGAACTGCTCCACGACCTCCTGATTCTCCCCACGCTCGATCGTGCAGGTGCTGTAAACCAGCACGCCTCCCGCCTTGACCGCCTTTGCCGCGCTGCAGAGGATCTCCAGCTGCAGCCTCGGCAAATCTTTCAGGTCCTGTTCGCTTTTGTTCCATCTGGCATCGGGCTTCCGCCTGAGCACGCCCAGCCCTGAGCAGGGGGCATCCACCAGCACACGGTCTGCCCTGCCGAAAAATTTTGTCCCGGTTTCACGCGCATCCATCAGCACCGGCTCTATGATGGAGATGCCCATCCGCTCCGCGTTTTCCCGGATGCGATTCAGTTTGTGCTCATAGATGTCTCCTGCCACGATATGCCCCCGATTTTCCATGAGGGCCGCCAGATGCGTCGTCTTGCCGCCCGGCGCGGCACAGCAGTCCAGCACGAATTCCCCGGGCTTTGCGCCCACCACATGCGCCACGAGCATGGAGCTCTCATCCTGTACCTGGCAAAGCCCCTGCTGCAGGGGCTCCAGCTCATCCAATGCCCCATGCGACCTGCACAGAATGCCCTCCGGGGCCCACGCGGATACCGTCCCCTCCGCGCCAGATGCCGCCAGCATCTCCAGCACTTTTTCCCGTGTGCTCTTCCACGTATTCACGCGCAGGGAGAGCACCGCTTCCTCATTGTCAAACGCGCAGAGCCGTGCCGCCTCCTCGTAGCCGAAGGCCTTCACCCAGCGCTTCACCAGCCAGTACGGATGACAGGCGGCAAGGGCAAGATGCTCTGTTCCATGGCCTTTTCCTTCGGGGAATTTTGCCCTTTCAGGCTCGCGCACCGCCGTGCGGAGCACCGCATTCACAAATTTCACCGTTCCCGCATGCCCATATTTCTTGGTGAGCTCCACAGATTCATTGCAGGCAGCCGAAGCAGGCACACGATCCAGGTAAAAAAGCTGATAGATGCCCAGCCGCAGGATGGCCCGCACCATCGGCGGCAGTTTTCCCATCGGGCGATTGAGATATTTCCGCAGGATCCAGTCCACGGTATCTCCGGCCTTGACCGTCCCATAGACCAGTTCCGTGCAGAACCTGCGATCCACATCGCCAAGCCCCGCACGGCGAAGCTCCTGCACCAGAGCCACATTCGCGTAGGCTCCCTTTTCCTTGACCTCGAACAGCACCCGTACAGCGGCCTCCCGCGCTTTGTCCATCCCGTCACTTCCCGTCTTTTGGCAGGATCACTGCCTCCAGCGCCTTGCGCACCTCATCCATATCCACCTTCGTATTATAGCAGGGACCGTTCGGGCGCATATTGAGAACACCCACCGCAGGCAACGGATATACATCCTGAATGCCGCTCATGAGATCGCGCTGACATGCCACCGCAAGCACCGCCTTTGGGCGCGTTTCCTTTACCATCTGCCTGGCAAGCGTCCCGCCCGTTGCCACGAGGAAATGAAATCCCATTTCCTCCGACAGGTTCACCAGATCCGCAATGTTGCACCTGCCGCAGCGCTTGCAGTTCTTCGGATCCCGTGTGATCTTGTGGGGGCAGTCCGCGAGCTGCAGGCAGTGGGGGGTGATGACGAGCAGCCTGTCCGCAGGCACGCGGATGCCGCGCCGCGCAAACAGCAGATTGCTCACCGCAATAAAGGAGCCTTCCAGCTTTCTCCTGCGGATGCCGAGCAAGCCGCCGAGCCGCACCGCCATGGGAAACAGGAACCGTATCATCTGGTAAGTCTGCTTTTGCAAGACGGAAAGATATGGCAGTCCTTTCACCGCAAGCGCCATATTGACGACGACCAAGACGCCGAAAAGCAGGGACGCCGCAAGCAGCACGCCGAACCACTGCGCCAATCCCTCATGAATATTTTCCAGACCGAGATAGCTGATCTTCCAGATCCCGCCAAACAAAGCTGCCAGCACAAGCATAGCCAGCAGCAGCATACCGAGGAACAGCCGCTTTTTCGGACGCTGTACAGCCAAATCCATCACAATGATCTCCCTCTGCCCCTCAATCTCCGAAGCGCGCAGGCAGCTTGATTGCATGCCCGCGCAGGTATTCCACTGCCGGCATTCGCTTGCCGTTCGGCGCCTGCAGTTCCAGAATCTGAAGCGCACCGCTCCCCGCAGCAACCAGCAGTCCTTGATCGTCCGCCTGCAGGATTTCTCCTGCCGCACCATGTTCCTGCTCCATCAGGCGAGTACGCCATATCTTGTATTTCTGACTGCCCAGAAAGGTGTAGGCGCCCGGCCAGGAATCCAGCCCGCGCACAAGATTGTGTATCTCCCGCGCTGATTTCCTCCAGTCGATATGCCCTGTTTCCTTCGTCAGCATGGGCGCATAATCGGAATCCGCATCCACCTGCTTTTCCCGCTGAAGCGTTCCCGCAGAAAGCTGCTCCAGCGTTTCCATCAAAAGCCTTGCACCGCTGTCCATGAGACGGTCGTGGAGCTCCGCAAGCGTCATATTCTCAGATATTTCCACTTCCTGCCTCAGAAGCATGTCCCCGGTATCCAGCCCGGCATCCATGAACATCGTCGTAACGCCGGTCTTGCTCTCGCCGTTGATGATGCTCCACTGCATCGGCGCCGCCCCGCGGTAGCGCGGAAGCAAAGACGCATGCACATTGATGCAGCCGTACTCCGGGATATCCAGAACGCGCTGGGGCAAGATCTGGCCAAAGGCCACCACCACGATGAGCTCGGGATTCAAATCTTCCAGCAGTTTCACCGAGTCCTCCGCCTTGAGCTTTTCCGGCTGATAGACCGGCAGCCCATGCTCCGCGGCCCAGCTCTTCACGGGCGACGGGACAAGCCTCTGCCCGCGCCCCCGCGGCCTGTCCGGCTGCGTCACCACGCCGATGACCTCCGTCTGCTCCGAGCGGCCGGATTCGACCAGAAAGACCAGCGCCGCGATGGAAATCAGCAGCACGAAACAGAGAACAAGAAGTACGATACCCTGGGTTTTCCTGTCCATAAACAGAGACTCCTTTTTTCTAAAAGACTGAGTTAAAACACAAAAAATAAGTTTGAGAATAACAGTAATTACTTACTTTAACATATCTATTCCGAGAATGCAAGGGCCCCGTTTTGGGGGTCGGG
>CALGGN010000443.1 GCA_937915915.1 uncultured Selenomonas sp.
CTCCTGCTGCCGACCGTGGGTCTTCTGGCGGGCGTCGGCGTGGCGGCCATGCTCTACAGCGTGGTGCTGGCGCTTGGCGGGGATATCAACGCAATCTATGCCATGGCGATTTCCTTTGTGCTGGCGATGGCGATATTCGCGCTGATCGTGAACAAGCTGCCTTCGAGCAGGCTTTGGAAAAAGCTGGTGCTGCAGGATGCTTCGCGTTCGGAGCGTGGGTTCGTGAGCGCGGAGGACAGATCCTCGCTGGTAGGCAAGACGGGAGAAGTCTTGACGGAGCTCAGACCTGCAGGTTCGGCGCTTTTGGACGGCAATCCCGTGGATGTGGTGTCGGAGGGCGCCTATATTGAGAAGGGCGAAATGGTGCGCGTGGTGTCGGTGAACGGCAGCCGCGTAGTCGTGCGCAGGGCATAAGTGGTGTAGGGAGGTTTTTTTATGGAAGGTTTATTTGCGATGGCGTTTCTTCTGGTGGTATGTATTATAGCGGTTTCCGTGTTCCTGCACTTTGTGCCGCTGGGACTTTGGATTTCGGCGATTGCGGCGAACGTGCCGGTGGGGATTTTTACGCTGATCGGCATGCGCATGCGCCGGGTCCCCCCCGCAAAGATCGTGCTGCCGCTGATCAAGGCGAACAAGGCGGGGCTCGATGTGTCTGTGAATCAGTTGGAAGCGCATTATCTGGCAGGCGGCAATGTGGATAAAGTCGTGGATGCTTTGATTGCATCCCATCGTGCGCAGATCACGCTTCCTTTTGAACGCTCGGCGGCCATTGACCTTGCGGGCCGCGATGTGCTGGAAGCCGTGCAGATGAGCGTCAATCCGAAGGTCATTGAAACGCCGGTTGTTTCGGCTGTCGCAAAGAACGGCATTGAGCTGAAAATCAAGGCTCGCGTGACCGTGCGCGCAAATATCGACCGTCTGGTTGGCGGCGCGGGCGAGCCCACGATCATAGCGCGCGTCGGCGAGGGCATTGTCACGACGGTGGGTTCTTCGGCGAGCCATACGGATGTGCTCGCCAATCCGGATGATATTTCCAAGACGGTGCTGGGAAAAGGCCTCGATGCAGGCACGGCGTTCGAGATCCTTTCCATCGATATCGCGGATGTGGATGTGGGCCGCAACATCGGCGCGGAGCTGCAGACCGACCAAGCGGAAGCGGACAAGCGCATTGCCCAGGCAAAGGCGGAGGAACGCCGTGCGATGGCTGTGGCGAAGGAGCAGGAGATGAAGGCCTACACGCAGGAGATGGAGGCCAAGGTGGTCGAGGCGCAGGCAGAGGTGCCCCATGCCATGGCCGAGGCGCTGCGCGAGGGCAAGCTGGGCGTGATGGATTACTACAATCTGAACAATGTGCAGGCCGATACGGATATGCGCAACGCCATCAGCCGCAGCGGGGAGGCCGGTGCGCCGCCGGCTCCTGCCGTAAAGTGACGGTGAGCCGTCATGGATGACAGTATTATTTTTTTCATGGTCGTGCTCTATATTGCGTACAGCGCGATCAAGGAAAAGCTGGAAGATGGCAAACGGCGGCGCAAACACCCAAGCCCGCAGCCGCAGAGGATGCCGGAGACGGCAACGCAGTCCGGACAGAGTGCGCGGCAATCTGAACCTGCGGGAAATATCGAATTCCGTATTCCTCGGATCGAAGGAGCGCCGCCTGAGGATTCCTATCCTGCCAGCATGCAGGAACCAGCGCAGCCTCCGGAATCTGTGGAGTGGGAGGAACTGCCGGAGCTCGGCTATGAGGAGGTCGAGCGTCAGACTGCGTGCGAGGAGGCCGTGCCGGTGACAACAGAGACGGAGCCTGCGCCGCAGCCTGTGGTCGCGGCAGGAGCTCCCCATCCGATGCTTCAGCCGAAGAACGCTATGGCAGCGGTGATTTACGCGGAAATATTGAGCCGTCCCAAGGCATACCGCAGGCGCAGAAGATAGCAGGAGCGGATTTGCTCTCATTGATTTTTGGCAGGCATGAAAATTTGCCTGCCATTTTTTTGATTTTCTGCAAAAAATGTTGGAAAACAAGCAGGGATTTTTCTGTTGGATAGCGAACATTTCTATTAACATGTAGTATTGGCGAAATTTGGACATATGACAGGAGACGGGTTCCGAAGAAGCGAGTTTTAGAGAAGCAGGTGAGCGATTGTGGAAAAAGTCAAAGTAATGATTGTAGATGATTCCAAAATTAGTCGCGCGATATTGAAAGGGCATCTGTCGAAGACTAATTTTGAAGTCGTTGCTATGGCAAAGGACGCGGCGGAAGCCGTGAATCTTTATAAAGAAACAGCACCCGCGATTGTGACGATGGACATGAACCTGCCGGATGCGGATGGCATCGAATGCAGCCGCAGGATCCGTTCCATCGATCCGGAGGCAAAGATCCTGATGATCAGCGCGATGAAGGACGCAAGCCTGGAAGCGAGGGGCCGTGCCGTCGGCATCGGCGCGTTCCTGCAGAAGCCGGTCAGCACGAACGATATCATAGAGTCTTTGATGGTTCTGTGCCAGAGCAAGGTGGGCAGGATCGCGGTGCTTCGGGATTCTTACGCAAAGGCGTTTGAGAGAGCTTTCCAGCAGGGGATTCTCAGCATTATCGGGCTGAATTGCACGACGGCCATGGAGGTGGATGACCACAAATACCTGGATGTCACGGGAACGGCAGTCATTATCGGCTTGACGGGTCATCCTTCGGGGCGCGCCATCATGTACATGACATCCGAAACCGCGAAGGCCTTCTCTGCGCTTATGCTGGGCGAGGAGAATCCGGATACTTTGACGGACGATGAGGCTGGCGAGTCCATTGAGGAAGCGTCCAATATCATTGTTGGACGGGGTGTTTCCAATATCAATGACATGTTCAAGGACAAAGAAATGCGTATCACGCCGCCGGGAACGATCTGCGGCTCGAGAATTCGTATCGCAAGTCCAAAGCTCACCACCTTCAAGATTACGGCGGACACAAGGATTGGGCAGATTTGCATGAATGTTGGATTTGCGGAAGGAGAATGATAGGATGGATGCGAAATTAGTCAACCCTTTCGTCGATGCTTTCACGGCCGTGATGCCTCAGATGGGGTTCCCGGAACCCAAGCGGGCCAAGCTCAGCGTCCAGCAGCTCCATGCAGTAAGTCTTGGAGTTTCCGTGATTGTGGGATTTACAAAGCAGGTACGCGGGAATGTGGTCTATAATATGACGGAGGACACGGCGAAATACATTGCTTCAACCATGATGATGGGCATGCCAGTGGCAGAGTTTGATGCAATGGCGCAGAGCGCGATTTCCGAGATGTCCAACATGCTGACCGCGAATGCGGCGACCAATCTGACCGCGATGGGGCTGGAAGTGGATATCTCTACGCCGAGCCTTTCCGTGGGGGAAAAATTCCAGATCAAGATCAGCGACGCGCAGTATTTGACGGTCGAGATGGATTTGGGCGGGCATGTCGTAGAGCTGGATATTGCGGTGGACACACAGTAAGGAGTTCATTTTGCGGTGATTTGATTCCCGGACGAATTCGTTTGTCCGGGAATTTGTAAGTCATAGGGAACTGTCGCGAAGGGCATCCGGCGTGTATCGGCAGATCCTAGGATATTGATACAGGGGGACAGGATATGCAAGCAGGAAATTTGCGCACCAAGTTTTTAGCGGGGTTCCTGCCGCTTTTCTTAGGCAGCTTCATCGTGCTGTTCGGCATTTGCTATTATTTGTCCAACCAGTCCCTGACGCGGGAAGCGGATATGATTTCCGCGCAGACAGGGCGTACGGCAGCGCTTGAGGTGGAGAAGATTTTCCAGCGGCAGATTCAGTATGTGGCGGGGATTTCGAAAAATGAGGGTATCATCTATGGGGATCGGGAGAGACGTACGCAGATCCTGGACAGGATGTTTGGAGAATCCAAGGGATTTGCCATGCTGGCCTTTTCCGATGTGAACGGGCAGGCATTCAGCAACAAGGGCAAGGATATGGACCGGGCCAGCCGCGATTATATCAAGGCGGTACGGGAAACGAAACAGCCGTTTATCACAGGCCCTTCGATTTCCGGCTCGACGGGAAAGCTCATTACGGTGATTGCTTATCCGGTGCTGGATGAGGCAGAGCAGCTGGTTGGCATTCTCTATGGGACGGTGGAACTGGACGAAATCTCGAATATGGTGGGAGGCATCCGTTTCTTTGCGTCCGGAAGGGTGTTCCTTGCGGACCAGGAGGGCAAGGTCATTGCTGACGGGCAGCATCCGGAGGATGTCGGCCAGCGGGATCTCTCGGTGGAGCAGTCCACAAAGGAAAATGATGCAAGGCTCGTGCAGGCGTTTGCTTCTGCGAAGGAGCAGAAGACACAGGTTTCTACGGAGTATGTGGCAGCGGACGGCGTGGAGAGCGAAGCGGTTGTCACGCCGGTGGAACTTGGATATCGCACGTGGCTGGCTGTGGCGACGGCGCCGCTGTCGGAGATCCGTGCGGAGGCTGCGCATCTGGTGCGGACGATGGCGATTGCGGCAGTCATCATGCTGATCGGCCTTGCGGCGATCCTATGGGCTGCTGCGGGAAGGATTTCCGCGCCGGCGGTGAAACTGCTGGAAGAATGCAATATCATCAACAGCGGGGATCTGCGGGAGCGTGAGCTCTGCGTGGTCTCGGATGATGAATTCGGGAAGCTGGCGCAGGGCTTTGCGGATATGCGCAATTCCATGCGGAAGCTTTTGCGACAGATACAGATCCATGCGGAGAAAGTCTCGGCATCTGCGGAGGAGCTCACGGAGGCATCGCACCAGTCGGCAGAGGCTTCGAATCAGGTGGCGGTTTCCGTCACGGATATCGCCGGCGGCATCGCGGCGCAGTCGGATTCGGCGGCAGCAGCGGATGAGACGGCTCATACGGTGGCGGAGCGTGCGGTGAGCGTCGCGGACAACGCGAACGCCCTCTCCATGGTTACCTCCATGGCGGTGGAACGTGTCGCGGATGGACGCACCTCCATCCAGAAAATCGTGACCTCCATGGAGACGATCAATGAGAGCGCGACAACGGTTCAGGCATCCATTTCCGAGCTGGCGAAGCGTTCGGACGAGATCAGCAACATCGTGGATTTGATTACGGGCATTGCGGCGCAGACCAATCTCCTGGCGCTCAATGCGGCCATCGAGGCGGCGCGCGCGGGCGAGCAGGGCAGAGGGTTTGCTGTCGTGGCGGATGAGGTGCGCAAGCTGGCGGAGGAATCGGCAAATTCATCCCAGCAGATCGCGGCGCTTGTGACAAGGATACAGGATGAGATGAACGGCGCTGTGGAGGCGAGCCGGAAGAGCACGGAGAGCGTGGCAAGCAGCATAGACTCGGTGCGTGAGGCGGACGGTATCTTTGAGTCAATCCGGCTGTCCATCGAGGCGCTGGCCGGCGGCATTGCAGAGGTCTCCAACAGCATCGGGGATATTTCGACCGGAGTGCAGGGCATGCAGAAAAACGCGGACGATATCAGCTCCATCAGCAAAGAAAATGCGAACCGCACTCAGGCGGTCTCGGCAACGACGGAAGAGCAGTCGGCGTCCAATCAGGAGATCGCGGCTGCGACGAGGAGTTTGTCGGAACTGGCAGAGCAGCTGGCTGCAGAGGTCGGGAAGTTCCGCCTTTCATGAGATTTGTGCAGGGATAAAAGACACAGCGAGGGAATGGCCTCGCTGTATCTTTTGTACTCGCGTACAGCGCATTTTCGCTTGAAGAGGCCGGCGGCGTGATGGGATTTGCCCGTCAAGGGAAATCGTGATATAATGATACATCAAGATTATTTGTTCGGAAAGAGGAGGACCGCATAGATTGAATAAGTTCTTGCGCAATGTAGGTTTTTACTTGCTGATTATTCTGGTGGCGATTTCCATCATTGACTATTTCTCAATCAAGAGCACGGCCAGGCAGGAGGTGCTGTACAGCGACTTCCTGAAACGGGTGGATGCAGGCGAGGTTTCCAAGGTCGTCATCATCAACAATATGATACGCGGGACTCTTTCCGATGGGACGGAGTTCACGACGATCACGCCGGATGCGCCGAACAGCGATGCGAAGCTGTTGCCGACACTCCAGCAGAAGGGCGTGGAGATTGGGGCAGAGAATCCTCCGGAGCCGCCTTGGTGGACGACGATGTTTTCCTCCATTCTGCCGATTCTGCTCTTGATCGGTGTATGGTTCTTCATCATGCAGCAGACGCAGGGCGGCGGCGGACGGGTGATGTCCTTTGGCAAGAGCCGTGCGCGCATGAGCGGCAGCGACAAGATCAAGGTGACCTTCACGGATGTCGCAGGCGCGGATGAGGCGAAGCAGGAGCTGGAGGAGGTCGTGGAATTTCTCAAGCAGCCGAAGAAGTTCAATGACTTGGGAGCGCGTATTCCGAAAGGCGTATTGCTCTTCGGGCCTCCGGGCACGGGCAAGACGCTTTTGGCGAAGGCAGTGGCCGGTGAGGCGGGCGTGCCGTTTTTCTCCATCAGCGGATCGGATTTTGTGGAGATGTTCGTGGGCGTCGGCGCATCCCGCGTGCGTGATCTCTTTGAGCAGGCAAAGAAGAATGCGCCCTGCATCGTGTTCATCGATGAAATTGATGCCGTGGGGCGCCAGCGCGGCGCCGGAGTCGGCGGCGGGCATGATGAGCGGGAGCAGACACTCAATCAGCTCTTGGTCGAAATGGACGGATTTGCCGCGAATGAGGGAATCATCATCGTGGCGGCGACGAACCGCCCCGATATCTTGGATCCTGCGCTTTTGCGCCCCGGGCGTTTCGACCGCCAGATCGTGGTGGACAAGCCGGACGTGAAGGGCAGGCTGGCCATCCTTCAGGTGCATACCAAGGGGAAGCCTGTGTCGAAGAACGCGGATCTGGATATTCTGGCGCGCAGGACACCGGGCTTTACGGGGGCGGACCTCAGCAATCTGGTGAACGAGGCGGCTCTCTTGGCTGCGCGGCGCGACAAGAAGCAGATCGATATGGCGGAGCTGGAGGAATCCATCGAGCGCGTGATGGCGGGCCCTGAGCGAAAGTCCCACGTGATGAGCGAGGATGAGAAGAAACTTACTGCGTATCATGAGGGCGGGCATACCTTGGTTGGCATGATGCTCAAGCATGCGGATCCCGTGCACAAGGTCACCATCATTCCCCGCGGGCGTGCCGGGGGCTACACGCTCATGCTGCCGAAGGAGGATCGCTCCTATGCGACGAGGTCGGAGCTCATGGATCGCCTGAAGGTTGCAATGGGCGGGCGCGTAGCGGAGGAGATTGTGCTGAAGGAGATCAGCACGGGCGCATCGCAGGATATCCAGCAGGCATCCCGCATCGTGCGCGGCATGATCATGCAGTATGGCATGAGCGATGTGCTGGGACCGATTGCCTATGGTGAAAGCCAGAACCATCAGGTATTTCTCGGCAGGGATTTCAATCAGCAGCGCAACTACTCGGAGGAGGTGGCCTGCGAGATTGACAAGGAAGTCCGCCGCTATATGGAAGAGGCCTATGAGGCATGCCGTGAGATCATTACGGAGCATATCGGCAAGCTGGAGCTTATCGCCCAGGCGCTGATCGAGCGCGAGACCCTGAGCGCGAAGCAGCTGGAGGAATTGATGGAAAAGGGCACGATCACGGACGAGGACAGCGACGAGGACGATAAGCCGTCGGACGATGATACAACTACGCCCCTCATGACGCCAATTCCCGTGGACGTTCCCGCGAATGAGGAGCAGCAGGAAGCCGTTCCCGTGGAAACAGAGAAGGATGCGGACGAGGAAGAAGAGGTACTGGCAGGAAAAGCGACGGAACCAAAGTTCAACGTGACGCATTTTGACAAGTGAAATCAAATAGCGACCATGCGGGTCTGTCAACATCCCGTGTGGTCGCTGTTTGATTTAGGGAAACACTGATTAATTCCCTCTTGCCCTTGCCGAGTCTTTTCCTGTCATGCTGCGTAAAATAAAAATAAGGGTTGATGGTTTGCGGAAAAATTGGTGTGTTGGGGAAGTGTTTGTAAGGGGGATAGGCATGAGCAAAGCATTTGATATTTTGTCTTCGGCATTGGATGAGGCTATTGAAAACAGCAGAGCAGAGGAGAAATTTCTGCGAGAAGAAACCTTGTCGATTGAGATTGAACCGTTGGTAGAATATACGGCTGATGATATCTATCGTCCAAATGAGATGGAGAAAAAATATTGCCGTGTGGCAGGAAATTCAGTTTCATGTGTCGAATGGTACTGCATGCTAGGTGGTGAAGAGTCATGCGAATAAGGAGGAATTGTTAAGTAACTGAAAGAATGCTCAAGTATGTAAAAATGTGTAGCAATGTGCTAAAGACTCGAAAAACCCATCGAGTTAGTTCGTGCTGACTTTACAGCAGTCAGAACGGCTGGAAATAAGCCAGAGGCGGTTGAAACAGTCCGTCTAACTACGGGATAGCACCCTGATGGTAGCCGTTGGACAGTGGTAAATGCGAGAACCAAGCGAGGCTGGCGAGCCTAAACGCAACAACAAATATTATGAAAGGAGAAAATTTTATGAGTGAAGATGTGAAAAAAGCAGATACCGTAAAGGAAAGTGCAGGCGCATCGTCCGTGCAAGAGCAATTGGCTACATCCCAGATGCTGATGCAGCAGCAAATGGCGCAGGCTCAAATGTTGCAGCAGCAAACGCAGCAGCAAATGTTGCTTCAAATGCAGAAAAAGAGCATGGCGATCGCTTTGGTATTAGCATTCTTTTTCGGCCCCTTGGGACTTTTTTATTCCACGGTGCGAGGCGGAGTGATTATGTTAGTAATTGGAATTGTTGTGGCTATTGTTACTATGGGGTTTGGAGCGCTTCTTATGTGGATTCCGTGCATGATATGGGCTTATATTGCGGTGGATAAGCATAATAAGCAACTTATGGCCACCGGTGTTCCCCCTGTAGAATGAAATCGAAATTTTAAGAAAATTTTGATTAACTCCGCTACAAAAGCAATACAGGTGACCGGTCCACGTATTTTGTGAACTTATTTCCTAGTGTACTGATACGTAAAAGAGCGTTATATCATGGCGTACAAACAGAAGCCCCGTAGGGAGTGTGAGTCCCTACGGGGCTTTTGCCGCACACCGACAAGGAGCGCAAGATGGTCGGGGAATGGATGAGCCACATCGGCAGGTGACAGGCTGATGCGGTGATGGTATAATAGGGGCAGGCTTTTTTGAGACTGTCCTTATTCATTGGAAATTTACGGGAGTATTGGGGCTTTTTGATAGGTTACTGGACGACTACAAAAAGGGAGAAGGTGCAGCGTGCGGTTGGATATTTTGTCGATGCTCAGGGGAGCGGAGGGCGCGTACATTTCCGGAGAGGAAATCGCGGAACGGCTGGGCGTGTCGAGGACGGCGGTCTGGAAGCATATTCGGGAACTGCGGGAGGCAGGATATGAGATCGAGAGCCGGTCACGGAACGGGTATGCGTTGCGGGAGTCGCCGGATCTTCTGCTGCCGGAGGAAGTGAAGAACGGACTTCGGACGGAGCGGATCGGAAAGGAGATCGTCTATTTTGACACCATCGGTTCCACGAATGTGGAAGCGAAGCGGCTGGCGGCCGAGGGTGCTGCGGACGGTACGGTGGTCGTTGCAGAAACCCAGAGTCAGGGGCGTGGCCGATTGGAGCGGAGTTTTTTCTGTCCCAGGGGCGGCATTTGGTTCTCCGTGATCCTGCGGCCGTCTTTTTTGCCGCAGGAGGCTTCGAAATGCACGCTGTTGGCTGCGGTGGCTGTGGCAATGGCGATGGAGCGGTTTGGGCTTCGCGCGGGCATCAAGTGGCCGAATGATATCCTTTACAAAGGAAAGAAACTGGTGGGCATCCTCACGGAGATGAGCGCGGAGATGGACCGGGTCAATCATATCGTGATCGGGACGGGCATCAACGTGAATATCGGGCAGGAGGAATTCCCGGAGGACCTTCGGGAGACAGCGACATCTCTTTCCATTATGCAGGGCAAGCCGCTGCCCAGAGTGAATTTTTTTCAGGCCGTATTGGAATCCATGGACAGCCTTTATGACGAAGTCGTCAGAGATGGCTTTGCGCCTGTCATGCAGGCGTGGAGGAAATATGCGATTACTTTGGGCAAGGAAGTGCGCGTGATCGGTGTCGGGCAGGGAGAGACCTTTACAGGGGTTGCGGCGGATATCGATGAAGATGGAGCGCTGCTGGTCGATACCGAAACCGGACGGCGCCGTGTGATGGCAGGAGATGTATCGATTCGAGAATCAACCGGGAGGAAATAACGTGCTTTTAGTTATTGATATCGGCAACAGCAATATTGTCATGGGTACCTATGAGGGCAAGAAACTCATGAAGCATTGGCGCATCTCGACGGATCGGCAGAAGACGGGGGACGAGTACGGCATGCTGATCAACGACCTCTTCCGCTATCAGGGGGTACACATTTCGGATATCCACAATATCATCATATCCTCCGTTGTGCCGCCGCTGGTGGTGCCGATGGTCAAGATGTGCGAGCGCTATTTCCACATCCATCCGCTGCTGGTGGGGCCGGGGATCAAGACGGGGATCCGTCTGAACTATGAAAATCCAAGGGCCATCGGTGCGGACCGTATCGTGAATGTGGTGGGCGCCTATGAGCAGTTCGGCGGGCCGCTGATCGTCATTGACATCGGCACGGCAACGACCTTCGACGTGGTGGCGGAGAACGGGGATTTCCTGGGCGGCGTGATCGCGCCGGGCATCGGGACCTCGGCGGATGCGCTCTTCAATTCCACGGCAAAGCTGCCGCGCATCGAATTGGTGCCGCCGAAAAATATCGTGTGCCGCAATACGGTGCAGGGCATGCAGGCAGGCATCATCTTCGGCTATGTGGGGCAGATCGATGAGATCGTGCGCCGCATACGTCTGGAGACCGGGATGGATATGAAGGTCATTGCGACAGGAGGCTTGGCGCGCATGATTGCCAAGGAGTCCAAGACCATCGACAAGGTAGACCATTTCCTGACCTTGACCGGATTGCGCGTGCTGTTTGAGAGGAATCAGCAGGAATGAGGATCGGAAATCTGGAATTTGAAACGCCCGTATTTCTCGCGCCCATGGCAGGCGTTACGGACATGGCCTATCGCATCATTGCGCACGATATGGGCTGCCCGCTCTGCTATGCGGAGATGGTGAGCGTGCAGGGAATCCATTTTCGGAATGACAAAACCCTTTCCATGCTCCACACGGAGCCGCGGGAGCGTCCCATTGCGATGCAGCTCTTCGGCCCCGATGAAAAAGGGGTTGCGGAAGCAGCTTCCTATGTGGAAAAACTGGGGACAGCGGATATCCTGGATTTCAATATGGGCTGTCCCGCGCCGAAAATCGTGAAAAACGGGGAAGGCTCTGCGCTGATGCGAAATCCGGAGAAGGCGGAGAAAATCCTGCGGGCGGCGCGCAGCGCGGTGGCCATGCCCTTTACCGTGAAGATGCGGGAGGGCTGGGATGATGCGCATGTGAATGTGGTGGAAATGGCAAAGCGTGCGGAGCAGGCCGGTGTGGACGCAGTCACGGTGCATGGCAGGACGCGGGAGCAGTTTTACAGCGGCAAGGCGGACTGGGACATCATAGCGGAGGTCAAACGGGCAGTGAACATTCCCGTCATTGCCAACGGTGATGTGCGGAGCTTTGAGGATCTGGATGCGATCCGCGAGCGCACGGGCGCAGACGGTGTGATGATCGGACGCGCGGCGCAGGGGAATCCTTGGATTTTCCGCCGCCTCACCCATTATTGGAAAACAGGGGAGAAGCTGCCGGGACCGACGATGCAGGAGCGCGCCGATATGATTCTGCGCCATCTCGATTTGCTGCTGGAATTCAAGGGAGATTATATCGGCCCGCGTGAAATGCGCAAGCACGCGACATGGTACACCCGGGGACTCCCCCACGGTGCGGAATTGCGGAAGCTTTTTCATCAGGCAGAGACAAAAGAGGATTTTTTGAGGATCTTGGAGAAATTCTTTTATATGGAGACAAAGTAATCATACTACTCTCAGTTAGAAATTTTATTTCTTACTGAGAGTGCATGAGACTTCA
>CALGGN010000444.1 GCA_937915915.1 uncultured Selenomonas sp.
GTGTCGAACTCCGCCTTGTTCATGGGATAGCGGATGACAAAATACAGCGTGATCGCCAGAAGCACGATCTGCGCAAACACATAGATGTACGCGATGCCGTGCTGTACGGACGCCGCCTGGCGCAGACCGGCGCTGGCTGCCACCTCGTCGTAGCCCACCATCGCGAGCAGGACGCCGATGATCGCGGAGGAGAAGCCCGTCGCGATCTTGCGGACGAACGTCGCCATGCCGGAGCCCGCGCTCACAAGCAGGCTGTCGCTGTGCCCATGATAGCAGCCGATGAATTTCACAATCTTGTCGCGTCCCGTGAACCCGCGCGCCAGCCGAAGGGCGCTCATGGTGGCTTCCGTCCCCGAATTCACCATGCGGATCACTTCAATCGAAGGATATATCTTCATCACCAGCTTCGCCAGCTCCGACTCCATCCCCGTAGGCGCACCGTAGCTCGTCCCTCGCGCCGCAGCCTCCTGCAGCGCTTTGACGACTCGCGGATGCGCATGGCCCACGACCATCGGCCCCCAGGAACCCACATAGTCGATATACTCATTCCCATCAATATCAAAAATCCGGTTCCCCTCCGCCCGCGCGATAAATGGCGGATTGCACCCCACATTGCTGTAGGAGCGCACCGGACTGTTCACGCCCCCCGGCATCAGTCTCTTGGCCTCCTCAAAGGCCGCCAGTGATTTTTCCAAATTCAGCATCACGCCTCACTCCTTGATCCACTTCGCCGCCTCGATCGCATGATATGTGATGATGATATCCGCTCCTGCCCGCTTCATCCCCAAAAGCGTCTCCAGCACGATCCTCTTTTCATCGATCCAGCCGTTCTGTGCCGCCGCCTTCACCATCGCATACTCGCCGCTCACGTTATAAACCGCCACAGGATGATGGATGTGCTCACGCACCCGGCGCACCACATCCAGATAGGCCAGGGCAGGCTTCACCATGATGATGTCCGCGCCCTCCGCCACATCCAGATCCACTTCTTTCAGCGCCTCCTGCACATTCGCCGGATCCATCTGGTACTGGCGGCGGTCCCCAAACTGAGGCGCACTGTCCGCCGCATCGCGGAACGGCCCGTAATAGCCCGATGCGTATTTCACCGCATAGGACATGATCGAGACATTCTGGAACTTCTCCGCATCCAGCGCCTCCCGAATGGCTGCCACACGACCGTCCATCATGTCCGACGGGGCAATGATATCCGCGCCTGCCCTGGCCTGGCTCACAGCCACCTTTTGCAGCAGCTGCAGCGTCTCATCATTGTCCACATAATGCCCGCAGAGCTTCCCGCAATGTCCGTGGCTCGTGTACTGGCAAAGGCAGACATCCCCCACAATCATCAGCTCCGGCACCGCCTCCTTGATGGCGGTCATCGCACGCTGCACAGGGCTTTTCATATCCCATGCGCCGGAGCCGATTTCATCTTTATACTCCGGCAGACCGAACACCTCTACTGCCGGTATGCCCAAAGCATGGAGCTCTTTCGCGACCTCTACGGCATGATCCACCGACAAGTGAAAGCAGCCCGGCATACTCGGGATTTCCTCCTTCACATGCTCTCCCGGCACTACGAAAATCGGGTAGACAAAATCCTTCACCGAAAGCGAATGCTCCCGCACCATATCCCGCATCCCCGCCGAAATCCGCATCCTGCGCGGACGAAGCTTCTGTACATACATGTCACGCATCTCCTGTTTGTTTTATAGCTTCCACCAACCCGTCAATCGTATATTCCTCCGCCACGATATCCGGCTCGATGCCCTCGTTGCGGCAAGTCTCTGCCGTGATGGGGCCGATGGCTGCTGTTTTCACGTGCTTCAGCGGAGCGCCCTCCCCCAGCAGCTTGATCAGATTTGTGACGGTTGAGGAACTGGTAAAGGTTACCAGATCGATCTCTCCTGCTTCCAGCTTACTGCGGAGCGCTTCGCCGTTTTCCTCCGCCATGACCGTCTCATAGACAGGCACGACATCCACGGCAGCGCCTTCCTTGCGCAGACTTTCCGGCAGGATTTCTCTTGCCTCCTGCGCCCGTGGCAGAAGGATCCTGTCCCCCGGGGAAAATTTCCCCTGCAACGCCGCGACTACACCCTCGGCACGAAACTCCCGCGGCACCAGATCCGCATGGATGCCATAGGCTTTTAGGGCATTTGCCGTAGCAGAGCCGATGGCGGCGATCTTTGCGCCCGCAAGCGCGCGGCTGTCCTTTCCTGCTGCCTCCATACGCGCAAAGAAATGCTCCACGCCATTGGCGCTGGTGAATATGACCCATGCGTAATCCGCCAAATGCGCAATCGCCGCATCTGCCGCACGATACCCATCCGATGGATCCTGCAGCCGGATGGCAGGCACCTCCAGGCATTTCGCGCCCAATGCTTCCAATTTCTGTGTGAGCTTGGAGGCCTGTGCTCTGGCACGGGTCACCAGCACCGTCTTTCCATTCAGGGATACAGGCTGTTTCATGTTTGCCCTC
>CALGGN010000445.1 GCA_937915915.1 uncultured Selenomonas sp.
CAAGCGCACCCATGGCGACGGCAAGATGAAGGTCGGCCATCAGATGGCGAATATGTGCGGATGCCGCTCCATGCAGCCGAATCTCAGGAATGTGCCGTTCGTGATCGATCCGTTTGCCTTCAAGCAGGTGGACGCGGTGCTCGCCACACATTACCATCAGGACCATATGTCCGCGGAGTGGGCAGCCCATGTGATCCAGAGCGGGATGACCACCATCGAGGACGGCAAGGAGATCCCGGTTCCCTTCATCGGACCCAAGAAGTCCGTGGAGACCTGGGTGAAGTGGGGCGTTCCCCGTGAGCGCTGCCGCGAGGTCAAGCCGGGCGATACCTTCAAGATCAAGGATATCGAGATTGTCTGCTTGGACAGCTTTGACCGCACCTGCATCGTGACAACGGACTCCACGGGGCCGGATCGCGAGGAACTCACAGGCAAGTGCCCGACGGATATGGACGAGAAGGCTGTGAACTACCTGCTCAAAACACCGGGCGGAAATATCTACCATTCCGGCGATTCCCACTTCTCCATCTACTTCGCAAAGCATGGCAAGGACCATGACATCGATGTGGCCTTTGGTTCCTTCGGGGAGAATCCCATCGGCATGCAGGACAAGATGACCTCCATCGACGTGCTGCGCATGGCGGAGAACCTGCAGTGCAAGGTGGTCGTGCCCATCCATTGGGATGTGTGGACGAACTTCCAGGCAGACTGCGAAGAAATCAAGCTGCTCTATGATTTCAAGAAGGATCGCAACGAGTACAAATTCCATCCGTTCTTCTGGCAGGTGGGCGGCAAGTATATGTATCCGCAGGATAAGGACAAGATTTATTATCATCATCGCAGGGGCTTTGAGGACTGCTTCGAGCATCCGCAGAACATTCCGTTCCGTTCCTGCTTGTAATACGCGAAGGGAGCAGATTGAGCCATGTTCAAAGAATTTGTCGAGAAAAAACACTATTCCTTCCATGAGGGCTTCGATGACTGGAGGGATGCGATCCGCGCGGCGTGCCAGCCGCTTCTGGACGACGGCACGATCGAAAAGGAATATCCTGAGATCATCATCCAGAAGGTGGAGGAGCTGGGGCCTTACATCGTCATTGCACCGAATATTTGCATTCCCCACGCGGAACGCGGGCGCGGCGTGAATGATACGGCCATGTGCTTCATGAAGACGGAGCGCCCGGTGCGTTTCGACGAGAACGACAGCGAAAAGGATGCCCGTATCTTCGTGGTGCTGGCGGCTACCGATGACGAGGTGCACCTGAACAATCTCATGGCGCTTTCGGAGACGCTTTCGGACGAGGCGATTGTGGAAAAGCTTCTGCAAGCCAAGACCGCAGAGGATTTGGCCGCCATCGGCTGAGATAAGGATTAGGGGGAATCAACGACATGGAAATTTTAATGTCAGTCTGGGAATTTTTCCAGAACAACATTCTGACGAAACCGGCGTTCTTCATCGGCTTCATTGTCTTTGCAGGCTATGCGCTTTTGGGAAAGCATTGGTATGAATGTCTGGCGGGCTTCATCAAGGGCACCGTCGGCTACATGATCTTGAACGTTGCATCCGGCGGCTTGGTCGGCAACTTCCGTCCTGTGCTGGCAGGATTGAAGGATCGCTTCGAGCTGAGATCGGAAGAGCGTCGTGTAGGGAAAGAGTGTA